>NZ_BAAAHE010000042.1:26942-44329 GCF_039525035.1 Sporichthya brevicatena | reverse complement strand
GCGCTGAAGCGCCGGTGCCGCTTCCACACCGTCTGCCACGGCCCGAAGCACGCGGGCAGATCACGCCAGGGAATCCCTGCCCGGTAACGGAAAACGATCCCCTCGACCACCTGACGATGGTCCCGATACGGCCGTCCACCCGCCGGTCCCGCCTCGGGCATCAACGGCTCGATTCGAGCCCACTGCTCATCGGTGAACACCGCAGTCCGTGTCATGGCTCAACGCTGCACCGATAACCCCAGATCAGTTGGGAGACACGCCCTAGTCCTGCGCTGAACGCGCGGGGTCCGTGACCGCGCTGCCGCCGAAGTGCCCTTACGTCAGCGGAAGTGGTCGCTATAGCGACCGCTTCCGCTGACGTAAGAGGGGTTAAGAGGGGTTCGGCGTCGACTCAGGCGGTGGCGGGGGCAGCGGCGGCCGCGGGGGCGGAGTCGGTCTGAGCGGTGGTGGCCTGCTCCTGGCGGATCGCCTTGAAGAGCATGATCCCGTTGACGGTCCAGAAGGCGAAGAACGTCAGGATCGTCAGCCACCAGCCGAGGAGGCCGTTCCAGGCGAAGACGCCGTCCTTGAAGTAGGTGCAGAGGGCGCCGGGCATCAGCAGGATCGCGAACCAGGCATTGGCGTAGCCGACCCAGCGGGGGAAGACGGGGTTCTCCGGCGACAGGAGGATCGCCAGCGCGATCGCCGACATCTGCACGACCGGGCACGAGAGCGCCAGGATGAAGAAGAACCAGCCGACGTCGGACAGCAGCAGCACGAGCTCGGGGTCGCGCTCGGCGCGGTAGGCCGCGGCGGACCAGAGCATGCACGGGATGACGATGATGAGCGCGATCATCGCGCCGGCGAGCATCTGCGTCCGGGCGAAGACGGCCGGCCGGCCCTCGACCCGGGACAGCTGGTGCGCGAGCACCGACACCCACGGCACCAGCAGGGCGCCGCCGAGCATGGTGAGCACGACACCGGTCCGGATCAGCTGCGTGTGGTCGCGGTAGAAGTCCGCGACCTCTTGCGCGTTGTCGCTCGGCGGGGTCGGCGGGATGAAGCCCGCGAGCCCGCCGAAGCCGACGCCGAGCATCACCATGAACAGCGGGATGCTCCAGGCACAGATCAACTGATTGCGAATGTTCACTTCGACCTCGCGACGTTGGGATGTCGATGGGATGTCGACAGCGCGGCTCTCAACTGGCGGCGCCCTTGTAATATTGCGACTCCGCGTCGCAGAATATGGGTCGGATCCGCTTCCGTAAAGACATCGCCCGGCAAGGGAGCCCCATGACCAGGGACGCACGAAGCCTGTACCACACCGAGTCCGCGCCCGGGCAGTACTGGAGCACGGCGAACGTCGGTGAGGCCATGCCGGGCGTGGTCACGCCTTTCGGCTGGTCGGTGTGGGGTCCGGCCATCGACGTCGGCATGAAGGACGCGTTCCGGCGCACCGGCGCCCTCGAGCCCGAGCGCGTCGTGTTCACCGGCGAGGCGGACTCGAGCGCGGTCACGGTCTTCCACGGCCGCGGGGCGCTGAGCGTGAACTTCCTCTGCGAGATGGGCGACCGGCTGCCGGGCACGAGTGCCGACGCCATCGCCAAACAGTTGCTGGGCGAGGTCCCGGCGGGGATCTCGATCCCCCACACGCGCAAGCGCCTGCCGGCCGTCGCCGTGAAGATGCCGAAGGCCTTCGCGGGGATCCGCAAGGAGGCGCTGCGCGACACCGCGCACACGCAGGCCTGGTGGCAGGAGCACATCCGCGCGATGGACTCCCGTGACCTGGAGGCCACCAAGCGCGCCCTCGACGACGCGCGCAAGAAGCAGATCGAGATGACGAAGGTCCAGGCGCGCGCCGTGTTCGTCGGCGTGCAGTCGATCTACGACCAGCTGCTCGCCCTGATCGCGAAGTCGGGGATCAGTGAGGAGCAGGCCAACGCGCTGATGGCGGGTCAGGGCTCGCACGCCGAGACCGAGATCATCGCCGACCTCTGGGACCTCGGCCGCGACAAGATGACGCTCGAGGCCTTCCTCGACAAGCACGGCTACCACGGGCTCGGCGAGGGCCAGCTCATCTCCAAGATGTGGCGCGAGGACCCCGAGCCGGTCCTGCGTCTGGCCAAGCAGTACTCCGCGCGGCCCGACAGTGAGCACCCGCACCTGATGGCGGAGAAGCGCACGCGTGAGCGCGAGGCCGCCGAGAAGGCGCTGCTCGCGAAGCTGCCGGCCTGGAAGCGGCCGATGGCCAAGCAGATTCTCAAGCTCGCCGTCGCGCGGATCCCGCTCCGCGGCGTCGCGAAGGAGGCGCTGATCCGCTGCCTCGACGTCTGCCGCGCCGCTGCCCGGCGGATGGGCACGCTGCTCGTCGAGCAGGGCGTGCTGAACGAGGTCGACGACGTCTTCTACTTCACCGCCGACGAGCTTCTCGCCGGCCTGCCCGCGAACGCGAAGGAACTCGCCGCCGAGCGCAGGGCGATCCGCGAGGACCTGCTGCGCACCGACATCCCGCGCACGTGGGACGGGACGCCGACGCGCATCCCGATCAGCGAGCCCGCCGCGGAGGCCACCGGCCCCGCGCCGGCCGCCCCCACCGGGGTGGCGGTCACGGGCATCGGGGCCAGCGGCGGCGTCGTCGAAGGGACGGCACGCGTGGTCTTCGACCCGACCGAGGTCGACGTCGAACCCGGCGACATCATCGTCGCTCCGACCACCGATCCGAGCTGGGCCGCGGTGCTCTTCCTCGCCGAGGCGCTGGTCGTCGACATCGGCGGGCCGCTCAGCCACGCCGCGGTCGTCGCGCGCGAGTGCGGCATCCCCTGCGTCATCGGCACCGACAACGGGACCGCGGTCCTCCGCTCCGGCGACCGGATCCGCGTCGACGGCAACAAGGGGACGGTCGAGATCCTCAGCCGCGCCCCGGCGACCGTGTGACCTGACTGAGCACCGCGGCCACGCCCGCGAGGCACAGGGTCTGCGCGGCCTGCACGACGTTCATCACCGTGCCGGTCGTGACGAACAGGCCGACGGTGAGTACCGCGAACACGATCGGCAGCCAGGTCGGGACAGCCCGGGCACGCCACAGCGCGAACATCAGTGTCAGCGAGCCGAGGGTCACGAGCGCGAAACCCGCGCCGGAGACCACGATCAATTGCGCCAGGTTGTCGTCGACGTAGGTCAGCAACGTGTCGCCCTGGTCCGCCGGCAGCGCGTCGGGCTCGGTGGCGTACCAGGCGAGCACCCCGAAGGCGGTCGAGCCGCCGGCGAAGAGGATGGCGCCGAGCCCGGCGAGCACCGCACCCACCGTCGCGGTTGTCCGGCCGTGGCCGCGGACCAGGAGGCAGGTCGCCAGGCCCAGGCCGAGCGCGACGGCCGCCATGCCGACGCCGTCGAGGATCGCGCCGAGCCACGCCCCGGTCCGGTGGTCGGCGAGCGTCTCGTAGGACAGGTCGTCGCGCTCGCCCCACGGCTGCCAGAGCACGATCGTCGCGGAGGTCAGCACGCCGAGCGCGAGCACGGCGGCGACGACCCGGGAACGGACCGGGTCCGGCGGGGCGGGGACCGGAGCCGGGGCCGGCACGGTCGGGGAAGCGGTGGACATGGCACGGACCTCCTGCGGAGCGACGGTGTCGGTGTGGGGCTGTCGGGGTGCGTCTGACGGTGCGTCGGCCTCGACGCTAGGGACGCGCGGCGTCCGGGGGATCGGGGCGGGCGCCCGTTCGATCTCCGTATCTGCACGGAGCCACCGGGGCTCGCGCGGCTCTACAGTTCCGGCATGGCGGCCGTGCTGGCTCTGCTCTGCGGGGTGGCGATGCTCGCCGCCACCGCGCTGGCCGCGGCGGCGGGGAACGCCGACGCGTGGGTCGCCCTGGGTTTCGGTGCGGTTCTCGTGCCGCCGGCCGCGGTGCTCGGCGTCGTCGTCGCGCGGCGCCGCGAGGTGGCGCGGGTCGGTCTGCTGCTGGCGTTCCTCGGCCTCACCGTCGCGCTGGTCGTGCTCAAGGAGACGTTCTGGCAGGCGCTGGCCCACCGGTGGCCGGAGTCCAAGACCGACTACGCAGAGCTCGCCGCGGTGCTGGACCAGAGTGCGATCTGGGTCCTCGTTGCGGTCGCCCTGCTGCTGCTCCACTTCCCGGACGGCCGGGTGCCCGGTCCGCGGTGGCGCGCGGTGCCGGCGGTGCTCGTCCTGTGCGCGGTCGTCGACGAGACATTCGTGGCGTTCGAGGCGTCGAAGTTCCGGCCGCCGATGTCGGACGTCGAACGGCCCTGGGACCCGCTGCCCGAGTGGCTGACCGCCGTCGGCTTCGTCTTCTTCGGAACCCAGCTCGTGCTCGCGCTCGCCTGCGCGGTCTCGCTGGTCGGCCGGTACCGCCGCGGCGACGACGTGACCCGGGCGCGCCTCCGGTGGCTCGCGCTCGCCGGCCTCGCCGTCCCGCTCTATCCCGCGCTCTGCCTGCTGGAGATCGCGCTCTGGGGCCGGCCGCTGTGGTTCAGCAGCGGTGTCGCCCTCGCCGGGCTGGTCGGGATCCCGGTGACCACCGCGATCGCGATGCTGCGGCACGACCTCTACGACGTCGACAAGGTGCTCGCCGGCGCCGTCACCTACGCGTTGGTGACGGCCAGTCTGATCGGGATCTTCGCCGGGGGAGCCTTCGTCGGCGGGCTGGTGCTCGGCCGAGGCTCCGCCGGTGCCGCCGCGGCCGCGGCCGCCCTGTGCGCGGTGGCCCTCACCCCGCTGCGGACCAGGCTGCAGCGCGCGGTCGACGCCCGGCTGTACCCGCGGCGGCGCTCCGCCCTCACCGCCGTGGCGGCGCTCGCGCGGGACGCCGGCGCCGGCACCGCCTCCCCCGAGGCGCTCGAAGCGGTGCTGCGCGATGCGCTTCGCGACCCCACCCTGCGCGTCGGCTACCGAGTCCCCGGCGCCGCCGGCTACGTCGACGCGGCGGGAGAGCCGGTGGCCGCGACCGGCGGGGTGCGGGTCGAGCTCGACGGCCGGGAGATCGGCGTCCTCGTGGGAACCGGTCGTCCCGAGTTGCTGCGTCAGGTGGCAGCCGGCGCCGCCACTCTCGTGGAGGTGGTGCGGCTGCGACTGGAGGTGGCGCAGGCCCTGCGCGAGGCGGAGTCGAGCCGGGCGCGGCTGCTGGTCGCCGGGTTCGAGGAGCGGCGCCGGCTCGAACGCGACCTGCATGACGGCGCCCAGCAGCGGTTGGCGTCGCTCGGCATGAGTCTGCGGCTGGCGCAGCGTCACCTCGGGGACGGCACCGTCGACGTCGACGGCCTGCTCGACGCGGCCGTCGCCGAACTCGGCACCGCGCTCGCCGAGCTGCGCGCGATCGCCTACGGCCTGCGCCCCGGCCGTCTCGACGACGGGCTCGACGCCGCGCTCGCCGACCTGATCCGCCGCGTCCCGGTCACCGTCGAGCTCGAGTTCGACGCCGACCGCCTGCCCGACGAGATCGCGACGACGGCCTACTACCTGGTGAGCGAGGCGATCGCGAACGTGGTCAAGCATGCGGGGGCGGACCGGATCGCCCTGCGGGTCACGCGCACCGCGGAGTGCGTGTCGATCCGGATCACCGACGACGGCCGCGGCGGTGCCGTCCTCTCCGGCCGGTCGCCGCTGGCCGACCGGGTCGCGGCGCTCGGGGGCACGCTCACGGTCGAGAGTCCGGTCGGCCGCGGCACGGTCATCGAGGCGGTGCTGCCGTGCGCATCGTGATCGGGGAGGACTCGGCGCTGTTCCGGGAGGGGCTCGCGAGTCTGCTCGTCGACGCCGGGCACGAGGTCGTCGGCAAGGCGGCCGACGCGACCGCGCTGCTCGCCACCGTCGAGGAGTTGGAACCGGACCTCGCCATCGTCGACATCCGGATGCCGCCGGACCGCACCGACGACGGGGCCCGCGCCGCGCGGACCCTGCGCGCCACGCACGAGACCCTCGGCATCGTCCTGCTGTCCCAACACCTGGAGACGCGCCATTCGGTCGAGCTCGCCGCCGGCGGCTACTTCGGATACCTGCTCAAGGACCGCGTGTTCGACGTCGAGGACTTCCTCGAGGCGCTGCGCCGCGTGGCCGCGGGCGGGTCGGCGCTCGACCCCGAGGTCGTGGCCCACCTGCTCCGTCCGGCCCGTCGCGACGACCCCCTCGCCGCGCTCACCCCGCGCGAGCGGGAGGTGCTCGCTTTGATGGCGGAGGGCCGGACCAACAAGGGCATCGCCGGCCGGCTCTGGCTCACCGACCGGACAGTGGAGACCCACGTCAGCAGCATCATCGCCAAGCTCGGCCTCGCCGACTCGGCCGAGGACCACCGCCGAGTCCTCGCCGTTCTGGCCTGGCTCGGCCATCAGACCTGACGTGACATCAGAAAGCTTCAGGGCCGGACGTAGCGGGCGACGACGTCGTCGAACCAGACCGCTTCGGCGTCGTCGGTCGTGGGGTTCGCCTGAAGGATGTCCTCGGTCCGGGGATCCGAGACGCACAGCAGGGTGCGGGTGCCGGCGGCGGTGTCGAAGCTCTCGTCGAACTCCGCGCAGACCGAGGACCCGATCTCCTGCACCGGGCCGGCCGACGTGGTGCCGTCGTGCACGAGCTCCAGCGTCGAGCCGCAGCGCCGCAGCACGGTCCCGTCCTCCGCGAGCAGTCCCCACGCGACGGTGCCGGACGTGCAGGTCGCCCACGCGGGCACGGTCACCGACGTCGGCCCGCCGGTGCGCGCCGGGCACGGCTGCGTGCCGTCGACGATCAACGCCCAGGTCTGCTCGCCGACCTGCCCGTCGTTGGCGGTGATGCACGGGAACGGCTTCTGCCGCTCGATCACGGCGGCAGCGGTCTCGAAGTCGAAGAAGCCGTTGACCTCGATCCCGAGGGCGGCCTGCAACCGCTTCACGTCCTCGCGGCACTCGATCGCCAGTGCGCGCTTGAGGTACGGCCGGCGCGCCGAGCCGTCCGGGGGTCCGGCGAACGCGACGCACGGCTTCGCCGAGGCGCTCGGCGTGGCCGAGGTCGTCGCGGTCGGCGCCGGGGTCGGCGCGGCGTCGTCGCCGTCGTCGGAGCAGGCACCGAGCAGCAGGACGGCGGAAAGCAGGGCGGGAAGCAGGACGAGGGAGCGGGCGCGCGTCACTCCGTCAGATTAGTGGTGAGGTTGCGCCCGGTCCCGGGATCGAACACGTGCGCCCGGGCGAGGTCGAACCAGACGGTGGTGTTCCCGCCCTTGGTCACCTTCGAGGCGGCGGAGAGGCGGGCCGTCAGCCGGTCCGCGGCGCCGGCGACCTCGGCGGCGCCGCTGTCGGCCGCGAGTTCCTCCAGCTCCTTCGTCATCGCGCGGACGCCGGCGAGGGAGAAGTACGCGTACTTGTCCGACCCCGTCGACTCCACGACGTCGACGGCCCCGGTGTACGTGACGCCGTCGTGCCGCTGCAGCGGGTCGACGAGCTCGACGTCCTCGAAGTGTTCGGGGCGGATGCCGAGGATGATCTCCCGCGGCGACTCCGGGGCGCGGTCGAGCGCGGCGCGGATCCGGGCGGGCAGGGCGAAGTCACCGAGCGGGGTGCGCAGCGTGCCGTCCTCCACCGCGGCCGGGATGAAGTTCATCGCCGGCGAGCCGATGAACCCGGCGACGAAGAGGTTGTCCGGGTGGTCGTAGAGGTGCTGCGGCGGGCCGACCTGCTGGACGACCCCGGCCCGCATCACGACGACGCGGTCGCCGAGCGTCATCGCCTCGGTCTGGTCGTGGGTGACGTACACGGTCGTCGTGCCCAGGCGCTGCTGCAGTCGCGCGACCTCGGTGCGCATCTGGACGCGGAGCTTGGCGTCGAGGTTCGACAGCGGTTCGTCGAGCAGGAACGCCTTCGGGTTGCGGACGATTGCGCGGCCCATCGCCACCCGCTGCCGCTGACCGCCGGAGAGGTTGCCGGGGCGGCGGTCGAGGTGCGAGGTCAGGTCGAGGATCTCGGCGGCCTCGGCCACCTTCGCGTTGATCGTGGCCTTGTCGACCTTCGCGATCTTCAACGGGAACGCCATGTTCTGACGAACGGTCATGTGCGGGTACAGCGCGTAGGACTGGAACACCATCGCGATGTCCCGCTCGCGCGGGCCCTTCTCGTTGACCCGCTCGCCGCCGATGCGCAGCTCGCCGGAGGTGATGTCCTCCAGGCCGGCGATCATGTTCAGCGTCGTCGACTTCCCGCAACCCGAGGGGCCGACGAGGATGATGAACTCGCCGTCCGCGATCTGCAGGTTGACGTCGGAGACGGCGACGGCGCCGTCGGGGTACTTCTTGCCCACCCCGTCGAGAACGATCTCAGCCATGGCTTCCTCTCTCCGGGTTCATCGCGGCGTCACCCCTTCACCGCGCCGGAGGTCAACCCGGCGACGATGCGGCGCTGGAACAGCAGCACGAACAGGATGATCGGGATCGTGATGACCACCGCGGCGGCGGCGATCGAGCCGGTCGGCTCCTCGAACTGCGAGCTGCCGGTGAAGTTCGCGATGGCGGCCGGCGCGGTCCGGGACGAGTCGGTCGCGGTCAGGGAGATCGCGAACAGGAACTCGTTCCAGCAGAAGATG
Organism: Sporichthya brevicatena; assembly: GCF_039525035.1. Lineage (NCBI taxonomy): Bacteria > Bacillati > Actinomycetota > Actinomycetes > Sporichthyales > Sporichthyaceae > Sporichthya > Sporichthya brevicatena. The sequence goes on along the minus strand of NZ_BAAAHE010000042.1, from coordinate 35,790 downwards.
AAGACGAGCATCGCGCTCGTCATCATCCCGGGCGCGCCGAGCGGGGCGATGACCCGCGTGAACGCCTGCCACGGGCTGGCGCCGTCCATCTTCGCCGCCTTCTCCAGGTCCCACGGGATCTCGCGGAAGAACGCGGCGAGGGTGTAGATCGCCAGCGGCAGCGAGAACGTGATGTACGGCAGGATCAGGCCGGGCCAGGTGTCGAACAGGTTGAGTTTGCGTTCGATGTCGAACATCGGGCTGACGAGGGAGATCTGCGGGAACATCGCGATCATCAGCGCGATCCCGACGAGCACCTTCTTGCCGGGGAAGTCGAGCCGGGCGATCGCGTAGGCCGCCATCGCCCCGAGCGTCACCGCGATCACCGTCGCGATCAGCGCGATGCCGATCGAGTTCGTCAGCGCCCGGGTGAACTCGTCGGTCTCGAAGATTGCCTCGTAGTTGTCGAAGGTCCACTCACGGGGGACGAAGTTGCCGTCGGTCACGGACGCGGCCGGCTTGAACGACAGGCTTGCGATCCACAGCACGGGGATGGTGGCGTAGAGGATCGCCAGCAGGTTCAGCGTCGACCAGCCGAGCTTGCGCGAGACGGTCTCGGTCCCTCCGATCGTCGCCATCAGCGCTTCGCCTCCGAGTCCGTACCGGGGGCGGCCGTGCCGAAGCCCTTGACGAACAGGAACGCGATGAGCGCGACGCAGAGGAAGATCAGCACACTGATCGCCGAGCCGATGCCGAGGTTGAAGGCCTTGAACAGGTTGTCGTAGCCGAGGATCGAGACCGACCCGGTGTCGTTGTTGCCCCGCGTCAGGACGTAGATGTTGTCGAAGATGCGGAACGCGTCGAGCGTGCGGAACAGCAGCGCGACGAGGATCGCCGGCTTCATCATCGGGATGATGACGCGCACCAGACGGGTCCACGCGCCGGCGCCGTCGACCTGGGCGGCGCGCAGCAGGTCGTCGGGGACGAGCGCGAGACCGGCGAGCAGCAGCAGCGCCATGAACGGCGTCGTCTTCCAGACCTCGGCGAGGATGACGATGCCGAGGGCGGGGATCTGCTCCGTCAGCGGCGCCTCGCCCTCGGGCAGGAGGTTCGCGAGATAACCCGTCCCCGGCGTCCACGCGTAGTACCAGCTGAACGCGCCGGCGACGGTGACGATGCCGTACGGGATGAGCAGCACGGTCCGGACGGTGTTGCGCGCGACGATCGTGCGGTGCATCAGCAGCGCCAGCGCAAACCCGAGCACGAGCTCGATGGCCACGGAGATCACCGTGAGCGCCACGGTCACCGCGAGCGCCGTCCACCAGTAATTGTCCGTCAGAACCGCGGTGTAGTTGTCGAGGCCGACGAACTCCCGGTCGTTCGGGAAGCGCAGGTCGTACCGCTGCAGGGAGAGCCAGACCGCGTAGCCGATCGGGTAGGCCGTGACCGCGACCATGACGAGCACGGCCGGCGCGCAGAGCAGGAACGCCAGCTTGCGCTCGGCCTTCTTCTCCGCGGTCAGGGTGCGCTTGCCGGTCGGCGGCGGGGCCGGCGGGGGCGCGGGCGCGAGCGTGGTCATGGCACCAACCCCTCGGAGTTGACCGCGTCCCGCACGCGGGACGTCAGCTTCTCGACGTCGGAGTCGGGGTCGATCCCGCTCGGCGGGCTGAGGTCGGCCGAGAGCACGATCGAGATCGACTGGTAGGCGGGGGAGGCCGGCCGTACCCCGGCGTTCTCGAGCGAGGACTTGATGGCCTCCCAGGCCGGGTACTCCTCCTGGAACGCCGGGTCGTCGTAGAGCTCGGCGAGCGTGGGCGGAACGCCGGCCTCGACGGCGTTGCGCAGCTGGTTCTCCCGGTTGCGCAGGCACTCGATCGCCTCGAACGCCTCCGTCGGGTGCTTGCTCGTCGTCGGCACCGCCAGGTTGAACCCGCCGATCGTCACCGTCGCGGGCTTGCCCTCCTCCATACCGGGGAAGGGCGCCCAGGCGAACTCGTCCTGGACGCGGCGGCCGGTGTCGCTGTTCGTCGGGTTGCCGTTGTCGTCGAGGAACGCGCCGCCGCCGTTCTCGGCGATGCCGGGCAGGACGAACGGGTAGTTCACCTGGAACACGGCGCGGCCGGACTCCATCGCGAGGCGGGCGGACCCCTCGTCGCGCTGGGACAGCGACGGGTCCGCACCCTTGGCCCGGCCGACGCGGGCCATGATCTCGAGCGCCCGGCGGGCGGCGTCGCCCTGGTCGAGGGTGACGGTCTCCCCGTCGTCGTCGACGATCTTGCCGCCGGCGCTGGTGAGCAGCGTGTTGAACCAGACCGTGATGCCCTCGTACTGGTTGGCCTGGACCTCGATCCAGCTGGGCCGGCGCTGGTCCGCCAGGTCTTCGGCGATCGTGATCAGCTCGTCCCAGGTGTCCGGCGGTTCGCCGTTCGGGACCAGGTCCTTGCGGTACCAGAGCAGCTGTGTGTTCGTGTTCAGCGGCGCGGCGTAGAGGCGGTCCTCCCAGGTGGCCGTCTTCAGCGGGCCCTCGAGGGTGCCGTTGCGGACCCGGTCGGCGACCTCGTCGGGAAGCGGCTCGACCCACCCGGCCTCGGCGAACTCCGCGGTCCAGGTGACGTCCAGGCCGACGATGTCCAGCGCGGTGTCACCGCCCACGATCCGGCGGGCGAGCTGCAGGCGCTGGTCGTCGGCCTGGCGCGGGAGCATGTGATGGCGAATCACGTACCGGCCGTTCGCCGCATTCGTGCAGTCCACGGCCGCCGCGGCGTACTGCTCGGCGCCGTCGGCGGCGGTGTAGAGGTTCAGGGTCAGCTCGTCGGAGTCGTCGCCGCAGCCTGCGAGCAGCGCCGACGTCAGCACCAGGGCGCTCCCCGCGGCCATCGTGCGTCGCTTCAATCGACCGACCTCCCGCGCGGGGCTTACCCCGAGTAGTGGCGCGCGACACACTCGCTCGGGAAAATGTGAGAACTCGTTGGGTGGGCACTCTTGTCCGATCCGTCACCGGCACGGCCGCAACTTTGGTCGCGTTGGCCATGGATGGCGCGAGCTCGGGTTCCCACACTCGGACGCGTGTCCGACCCCGCCGCGACTTCGACGACCAGCCCCCCGACCAGCCCCCCGACCGGTCCGCCCGCTCCGCCGCTGGACGCGACCGACCTGCGCCTGGTGGAGCTGCTCCGTCAGGACGGACGCCGCAGCTACACCGAGATGGCCCGCACGATCGGGATGTCGGTGGCGGCGGTCCAGCGGCGGGTCGAGCGGCTCCAGGCCGAGGGGGTGATCCTCGGCTACACCGCGCTCGTCGACCACGCCCGGCTCGGCTGGGCCGTCGAGGCGTTCGCCGAGCTCCGCTACACCGGGCGGACGCCGGTCGAGGACATCGTCCGCACGGCGTCCGGAGTGCCGGAGGTTCAGGCCGTGCACACGATCGCCGGCGAGCTCGACGCGCTCGTGCAGATCCGCGCCCGGGACCTGTCCCACCTGCACACGGTCATCGGTCGGCTTCGCCGGGCCGGCGCCGTCACCGGGACGCGGACGCTGATGGTGCTGGGCTCCTGGACCCGCACCTGATCACCCGTCGACCGGGCCCGCCGCCAAGGCGGCGCGGAACTCCGCGACCCGGGCGAGCTTGATCTCCTCGTAGCCGGTGACCGCCGCCGGCAGCTCGAGCAGCGCCTGCACCGCGTCGACCTGCTCCGGGCGCAGGGCGACCACCGCCGCACGGGCCGCGGCGCGGTACTCCTCGATCAGCTCCCGCTCGACCCGGCGCACCTGCGCGTACCCGAACACGTCGAGGCGCGTCCCGCGCAGGCGGCGGGCGGCGTACAGCGTGCGGAACGCCGGGCGCGCCGTCCGGCGGAGGCGGATCTTGCGCTTCATCCCCAGTGCGCGCAGAGCCGGCGGGTGGAGCAGGACGCTGACCCGCGCGTCCGCCCCGAACTCATCCGCGACGCGCGCCCGCTCCGCCGCGTCGAGGTGGAGCCGCGCGACCTCGTACTCGTCCTTGTAGGCCATCAGCTTGTGCAGACCCCGGGCGTAGGTGTCCGCGAGCCGCACGGCCTCCGCGGGTCCGACCCGCTCCGTCGCGGCCGCCCGCAGCTCGGCGACGTCCGCGGCGTAGCGGCGGGCGTACCGCTCGTCCTGATATTCCGTCAGATCGGCGATGCGCAGGGCCAGGGCCTCGTCCGGGGGCAGCGGGGCGAACGGGACCAGGCCGGCGGCTGCGGCCACGCGCTCGGCGTCGACGACCGCGGCCCGGCCCCACCGGAAGGCGGCGAGCGTCGTCGACACGGCGGCCCCGTTGAGACGGATCGCCTCCTCGACCGCCTCGGCAGAGACCGGCAGGCACCCGTGCTGGTACGCGGCCCCGAGCAGGAGCATGTTCGTGGGCATGTGGTCGCCGAACAGGGCCTCCGCGAGCCGCTGGGCGTCCAGCGACACCGCGGCGGCGCCGTCGGTCGCGGCGAGAATGCGCGCCACCGCGTCGGTCGGCCGGGTCGGCAGCGCCGCGCGGCCGGTGACCATCGCCGCGGTCGGCACCACGTCCGTGTTGATCACCGCGACGGTGTGACCTGGTCGCGCCGTCGCGAGCACGGCGTCGTCGGCGGCGCCGAGCACGTCGAGGCAGAGCAGGACGTCGAGGCTGCCGCGGGACGCCCGCAGCGCCCCGCGCACGGGCTTGGCCGAGATGCGGACGTCGGAGACGACCGGCCCGCCCTTCTGGGCGAGGCCGACCTGCTCCAGTCCGGCGGCGTTGCGGCCGTCGAGGTGCGCGGCCATCTGGAGAATCGCCGACACCGTCACGACGCCGGTGCCGCCGATGCCGGGCATGCGGATCAGGACGTCGTCCGCGCCGCGCGGCCCGCCGACCCGGACGATCGGCTCGGGCAACGCCAGCGGCAGGTCCGGCACCGTGCGGCGGCGGTCGCCGCGGGGCTCGACGAGCAGGAACGACGGGCAGTCGCCCTGAGTGCACGTCAGGTCGGTGTTGCAGGAGCTCTGGTGGACCCGGGTCTTGCGCCCGAACTCGGTCGGTACCGGGAGCACCGACAGGCAGGTCGACTTCTCGCCGCAGTCGCCACACCCCTCGCAGGCGCGCTCGTTGATAACGACCTTCTCCGCCGGCGTCGGCAGTTTCCCGCGCTTGCGCAGGCGGCGTTCCTCGGTGGCGCACCGGTCGTCGTGGATCAGCACGGTCACGCCGGGGACGGCCGCCAGTTCGGCCTCCGCGGCCGTGATCTCCTCGCGCGGCCGGACCGTGGCGACGGGGTGCAACCGCACCCGGCGGTAGCGGCGGACGTCGTCGGTGGTGACGACGATCCGCGCCACACCCTCGGCCGCGAGCGAGTGCGTCAACGTCGCGACGTCGAGCCGCCCCGGCGGGGTCTGACCCCCCGTCATGGCGACGGCGTCGTTGTAGAGCAGCTTGTAGGTCATCGAGACCCCGGCGGCCACAGCGGCCCGGATCGCCAGCGAGCCCGAGTGGTGGAACGTCCCGTCCCCGAGGTTCTGGACGAAGTGGCGGTCGTCGGTGAACGGGGCGAGCCCGACCCACTGCGCGCCCTCGCCACCCATCTGCGTGATGCCGACCTGCCGCCCGCGCCCGGCCGGGTCCAGCGCGACCATCACGTGGCAGCCGATGCCCACGCCGACGAGGGTGTCGTCGGAGGCCTTCGTCGACGTGCTGTGCGGGCAGCCGGAGCAGAAGTACGGGGTTCGGCGGTTGCTCACGACCGGGAGGTCGATGCGGGAGCGCCGCGCCGTCAGCCGGTCGAGGTGGGCGGTCGCGACCGCGGGGAGACGCTCGCGGTCCAGCCGACCGCCGAGGGCCCGCGCGAGGTCGTCGGCCCCCACCGCGCCTCGCGCGGGCAGCAACGGGCGTCCCTGTTCGTCCGTCCGACCGAGGACGACCGGGGCGTCGGGGACGCGGTGGAACGCCGCCTTGAGCTGGTCCTCCAGGAACGGCACCTTGTCCTCGACCACGAGTACCTGCTCCAGGCCCGCCGTGAGCTCGCGCAGGTCGGCCGGGGCGACCGGGAACGGCAGGCCGAGGCGGATCAGGCGGATCCCGAGCGCGTCGAGGCTGCCCTCGTCCAGACCGAGGTCGGCGAGCGCGCGCTCCACCACGGCGAACGAGGTCCCCGCGGCGAGCAGGCCCAGACGCGGTCGGCGGGCGGAGAACACGACCCGGTTCAGTCCGCACGTGCGCGCGTACTCGCGGGCGACGTCCAGTCGCCGGGTCAGCAGGTCGTGCTCGGCGTCGAGTGCGGCCGGCCCGAGCAGGGTGAAGCGGCGCTGCCGGGCGTTCGCGTCCGGCACCGGCAGGTCGAGGTGCGCGGTGCCGACCTCGACCGTGGCGGAGGCGTCGGCGACGTCCGCGACGATCTTCAACCCGGTCCAGAGCCCGGAGGCGCGGGAGAGCGCGACCGCGTGCAGGCCGTACTCGACGACCTCGGCCACCGACCCCGGCGCGAACACCGGCAGTCCCAGGCTCGCCGCCATCGGCTCGCACGAGCTCGGCACCGTCGAGGACTTGGCGGCCGGGTCGTCGCCGATGATCGCCACGGCCCCGCCGAGCGGCGCGGTGCCGGCGACGTTGCCGTGCCGGATCGCGTCGGCCGCGCGGTCCAGGCCGGGATTCTTGCCGTACCAGAACCCGACCACGCCCGGGTGCCGGCGCCCGGGGACGAGGTCGAGCAGCTGCGTCCCGGCGACGGCGGTGGCGGCGAGCTCCTCGTTCAGCCCGGGCGTGAACACGACGCCGGCCGGCTCGAGCAGCCGCTGCGCCGCCCCCAGCGCGGTGTCCAACCCACCCAGCGGGGAGCCGGGGTACCCGCTGACGAACACCCGGGTGTCCAGCCCGTGCCGGGCGTCGAAGCGGCGCTGGTCGAGCATCAGCCGGACCAGGGCCTGCACGCCCGAGATCAGGACGCGCCCGGAGGTGGCGACGTACTTGTCGTCCAGGGTGATGCGTGGGCCGGTGTCGGTCATCGGTGGCTCCAGCTCGCGGGGCGGGTCGGTGCGAGCAGGACAGCCGCGGCCCCCGGGACGGGACAACGGCGCCGGCCGGACCGCCCGGGGCACGCGCAAGAAACTTGCGCGGGGGTTCCGGGGCCTTGTCCGGGACGGCGAAGGCGCGACCCGAGACCTTGGGCGGCTGCCCAATGACCGGTTCGTCGGCCCGCTGGGACGGTGACGGAGCACGAACCGCACACCAGGGCGGCCGGCACGACAGACCAGCACAGCAGACAGCACAGAAGGCAGCACAGAAGGCGAGCCCCCGTGACCAGCACTCTCCACGTCGAGACCGGCACCGCGATCCTCACGCAGATCGTTCTCGGTGGCCTGCAGGACCCGTTCCCCCTGTACGAGGAGCTGCGGGAGCTCGGCGACGGTTTCCACTGGTGCGCGGAGCTGCGCGGTTGGGTGGCGACGCGCTACGCGGACATCCGGCGGATGGACGAGGACCCGGAGCTCTACTCCAACGAGATGGGGCAGATGACGGGGGCGACCGCCCGCGACGACTCCGACCCGGTCCAGCAGCGCTTCGGCGAGATGACCGACAGCTGGATCCTGTTCCTCGACCCGCCGCGGCACACGCAGATCCGGCGCGTCTTCCGGCACGCCTTCACGCCGAAGGCGGTCGCGAAGTACCGGGCCACCACCGAGCGCATCGCCCACGACCTGCTCGCCGAGTACCGCTCCGGCGACGAGGTCGACTTCATGGAGAAGCTCGCCGCCAAGATCCCGATCGAGGTGATCGCGACGATCCTCGGCGTGCCGGCGAGCGACTTCGAGATGTTCCGCGAGTGGACCGACGCGCTGGTGCTCGCGACCGACCCGTCCGTCCAGGGCCCGGCGCGCGCCGAGGCCATCGGAGCGAGCATGCAGCTGTCCGACTACCTCACCGAGATCGGGCTCGAGCGGCTCCGTAACCCGCAGGACGACCTGATCTCGCTGATCATGACGACGGACGTGGAGGACGGGCAGCCGCTGGAGCCGGCGGTCGCGATCGCCCAGGCGGTCCTCCTCCTCGGCGCCGGCAACGACACGACGCGGAACCTGCTCGGGAACGCGATCAGCATCCTCGTCGACCGCCCGGAGCTGCAGCGGCGGCTGGTGGCGAACCCGGGCCTGATGCCGGAGTTCGTGGAGGAGGTGCTGCGGTTCGACCCGTCGTTCCACTTCGACTTCAAGCGGGTGACGCGCGATCACGAGCTGCTCGGCCGGGAGATCAAGGCGAACACCCCGGTCTTCCACCTGACCGCCGCCGCGAACCGTGACCCCCGGTTCTTCGACGACCCGGACCCGTCGATCTTCGACATCGACCGTCGGAACAAGCGGCACCTGGCGTTCAGCCACGGCATCCACCGCTGCGTGGGCGCCCCGCTCGCGCGCATGGAGGCCCAGGTCGGCCTGACCACGTTGCTCGAGCGTTTCCCGAACATCACCCACGGGTCGACCCCGCCGGTTCGCAAGGTCGCGAACATCGTGGCCCGTGGTTGGGAGACGCGGCCGGTGACGCTCCGGAGCTGACCCACGGGGTCGGTCCGGGGCGACCACTTGTTCGGCCCGCCAACTCGCCCCGGCGGAAGTTCGTTCGGCCGCCCATGTCGGACAAACCCACCCATCGCCAAGTCTGAGGACCACACAGCGCCCATGTCTTTAGGACGGATCACCATGCGGAGATCGATCACCGTCGTGCTGGCGGCCGCGGTGCTGGCGAGCACCGCCGCGTGCGGGAGTCGCGCGTCGGACCAGGACATCGTCGAGGCCCTCCGCGGGCCCTCCGGCGTCACCGGGACCGGGGTGGTCGCGGCGGGCGCGGGGGACGGCGCCGGCCTCGGCGCCGTCGACGCCGGGGTCCCGGCGG
>NZ_BAAAHE010000042.1:0-26932 GCF_039525035.1 Sporichthya brevicatena | reverse complement strand
TCGCCGCCGCCGGCGGGTCGACCGCGACGGCCGGCGGAACAACTCCCGCCGGCACGGGTGGGGCCACCAGCGCGACGACGAACGGCAGTTCCGCGGCTCGACCGGGTGCGAACACCTCGAAGCCCGCGGCCGCGACGACGAACTCCGGTCCGAAGGTCGCGAACAAGTCGCTGATCACGATCGGGACGATCGGCAGCTTCTCCGGGGTCCTGGGCGCGGTGACCGCCGGCGCTCCCAAGTCGGTGGCCGCGTGGGTGGGCTGGAAGAACGACAACGGTGGCCTGAACGGGCACCCGATCAAGCTGATCGTCGGCGACGACCAGGGTGACCCGGCGACGGCGCTCACGCTCGCCAAGCGGATGGTCGAGAGCGACAAGATTCTCGCTCTGGTCGGCGACATCCACTTCTTCGGCTACGAGCAGATCGAGCCGTACATGCGCAGCAAGGGCATCCCGATGGTCGGCGGCGAGGGCGCGCTGGCGAACCGGTTCAACTCGCCGGTGAACTTCCCGATCTCCGCGCAGGGGTACGTGCAGATCGTCAAGGGCCTGAAGATGTACGTGGAGCGCGGCTACACCAAGATGGGCATGCTCTACTGCCTCGAGATCGCCGCGTTGTGCGGGACCCTGAACGACGAGGTCCGCAAGTCCGAGGTCGGCAAGTACATCCTCCAGAGCTACCAGGTCTCGCTGGTCGCGCCGAGCTACACGAGTCAGTGCCTGCGGATGAAGCAGGGTGGCCTCGAAGTCATCTACATGCTGATGGACACCGCGGGCGCGGCCCGGCTGGTGAAGGACTGCGCCGCCCAGGGCTTCAAGCCGAAGCTGCTCCTGCTCGGCCTCGACGTCACCAAGGAGATGCCGACGATCCCGGCGCTCGCCGACACGCTGGTGCCCGGGGCGACGATCTCGCCCGGCGCCCACGGAGTGCCGGCCGTGGACCACTACCTGAAGGTGATGGACACCTACGCACCCGGGACCGGGGTGAGCGGCTTCGGAGCCCAGGCCTACGCCTCGGCCCTGATGTTCGGCCATGTCGGCGCGAACCTCTCGGACAACCCGACCTCCGCGGAACTGCTCGCCGCCCTCTACAAGGTGCGTAAGGAGACCCTCGGCGGGTTCATCGTCCCCGTCACGTACAGCAAGACCGGCACCACCGCCGCGCCGTGCGTCTTCATCTGGGGTGCCGGGGGTGGCAAGTTCACCGCCCCCGAAGGCGCCAAGGCGCTGTGCTGACCACCTCACGTCGAGTCGGAGGACGACCATGAGGACTGACCTGCTCGGCTGGATGCGCCTCCAGTGGGACCGGACCGCCGCCTGGGGCTGCGTGCTCGCCGGTGTGATCACGCTCTTCATCGGCTGGCTCGGGGTCAGCGGCACCGCCTTCACCGCCAAGCAGTTGCCGTACATCGCGGGCTGCGGGCTCGGGGGGCTGTTCCTGCTCGGCACCGGGGCGATGCTCTGGCTCTCCGCGGACCTGCGGGACGAGTGGCGCAAGCTCGACCGCATCGAGACGACGATCCGCGACGCCGGGCTGGCCGCGCTGGCGGCGTCCGCGGTGCCGGCGGCCGATCGCGACCTGTACGTGGTGGGTCGCAGCCAATGACGACTCCCTGGACCCGCGTCGACGTTCTCCGGACGGCGGTGCTCGTCGCCGTGGGTGCCGTCGTGTGGGCCGTCGGCTGGTTCGGGGTCTCGGGCGAACCGGCGCTGTCGGACCAGATCGCCCCGATGAACGTCGCGGTCCTCGGGGTGATTCTCGTCGGGGCCGGCTACGCCAGCTGGTTCCTCGCCGGTCGGCGTGCGGTCGGAGCGCGACGGCGCGTCGTGCTGGCGCTCGTCCCGGACGTCGCGTCCGCCCCCGCCCCGGACGTGCGCGCGGATGACGTACGGCACGACGGCTTCCTGGGGTCCGGACGGCTCTTTCACCGTTCCGGGTGCGCGATGACCGCCGACCGTGCGTGGGTGGCCGAGCCGCGCTCGGTGCACGAGCAGGCCGGTCGAGTGCCCTGCGGGGTGTGCCGGCCGTGACGACGTCATCGACGACACCGAGGTCGCTGCGGGCCCTGGCGAGCTCGACCTCGACCCGCCTGGGCTACACCGGGTGCTGGGTGGCGGCGGCGCTCGTGGTGGTCGTCCTCGGTGCCCCGATCGCCGCGGCCCGCGACATGTGGCCGTTCGTCCTCGCCGGGATCTCCGACGGCGCGGTGTACTCCTTCGCGGCCCTGGGGCTGGTGCTGACGTTCAAGACCTCCGGCATCTTCAACTTCGCGATCGGCGCGCAGGCCGCGGCGTCCGCCTACGTCTTCTACTCGTTCCGGATCGACGCCGGGCTACCGTGGCCGGTCGCGTTCGCCCTCTCGCTCCTGCTCGTCGGTCTCGGCGGTGCCTTCCTGCTCGAACGCATGGCGTTCTGGCTCGAGGAGGCGCCCGCGATGATGAAGGTCGTCGCGACGATCGGCCTGGTCGTCCTCCTGCAGTCGCTCCTCACCGGCGCCTACGGCACGGTCACCCTGCAGTTCCCGCCGTACCTGTCGCAGAAGCCGATCGAGATCGCCGGCACCCAGGTGATGATGAGTCAGTTCATCGTCGTCGGGCTCGCGCTCGCCGCCACCGTCGGACTGACGTTGTTCTTCCGGCGCAACCGGATCGGCCTGGCGATGCAGGCGCTCGTCGACGACCCGGAGCTCCTGGCCTCGCAGGGAACGAGTCCGATCACGGTCCGCCGGTACGCCTGGGCGATCGGGTCGTGCTTCGTCTCGGTCTCCGGCATGCTCATCGCCCCCGTGCTCGGCATCGACGTGAACGTGATGCTGCTGCTGTACATCACGGCGTTCGGGGCCGCGGCGCTCGGCGCCTTCGACAATCTCGTCGTCACGTTTCTCGCGGCGATCGGGATCGGCATCGCGACCAACGTCATCGGCAACGAACTCGCCGGCAACAGCAACGTGTGGGTCACCTCGCTCTACACCCAGGTCCCGTTCGTCGCCCTCGTCGCGGCGTTGTTGCTGGTCCCCCGCGCCCGGCTGATCGAGCGCGGCACCAAGCGGGTCCGCAAGCTGCCGCCCCTGCGGACGTGGCCGCCGCGCGTCACGCTCGGCACGGGCCTGGCGGGGGCCGTGCTGTTCCTCGCGCTCCCGGCGATCGTGCCCGGCCCCGACCTCAACCAGTTCACCGTCGGGATCGGCTTCGCCGTCGTCCTGCTCTCGCTCGGCCTGTTGCTGTGGTCCTCCGGTCAGATCTCGCTGTGTCAGATGGCGTTCGCCGCCGTCGGGGCGTCCACGTTCGCGCACCTGCAACAGGCCGGCTTCCCGTGGCTGATCTGTCTGCTGTTCGCCGGGCTCGCCGCGATCCCGGCCGGTGCGATCGTCGCGATCCCGTCCTTCCGCCTCTCCGGCGTCTACCTCGCGGTGGCGACGTTCGGCTTCGGCCTGCTCGCGCAGAACCTGCTCTACACGTCGGGGCTGATGTTCGGCCTCGACAACTCCGAGGTGATCGAGCGGCCGCGCCTGTTCGGTCTGTCGACCGACGGGGATCGCGGCTACTACTACCTCGCCGTGGTGGTGGCCGCGCTGATGGCGGGACTGGTGCTGCTGGTGGGACGCAGCCGGCTGGGTCGGATTCTGCGTGCGCTGGCGGACTCGCCCGCGGCGCTGGACGCGCACGCCGTGCGGACGAAGGTGACGCGCCTTTCGGTGTTCTGTCTCTCGGCGTTCATCGCCGCGATCGGGGGCGCGCTGATCGGTGGGGCCTCGCTCGGTGCCGGCGGTGACCCGAGCGGTGCGTTCGGATACTTCAACTCCCTCGCGCTGATCGCGGTCCTCGCCTTCTGCGGTCGTCGCCCGATCCTCGGACCGCTCGTCGCCGCGTACCTGTTCGCGGTGGCGAAGATCTACCCGCCGATGAACACCGAGTTCTTCACCGACTACCGCGGCGCGATCTTCGGCGGGCTGGCCCTCGCGGTGGCGCTCGCGCCGGGGGTGCGGTTGCCGGCCCTGCGCGAACGCGGAGCCGAGCGCGGGGAACGGTCGCCGGTCACCGCCCGGGCCGACGGTCCGCCCGAGCCGCTCGTCGAACGCGAACTGGTGGGAGCGGGCCGATGAGGGAGCGTCAGCACAGCCATCAGGAACCTGTCGGTGCCGCTGCCCGTGGCGCTCCGGCGCTGACCGTCGAGAACGTGACGGTGCGTTTCGGTGGTCTGACCGCCGTGTCCGACCTGTCGCTGCGCGCCGAGGGCGGCACGATCACCGCCCTGATCGGACCGAACGGTGCCGGCAAGACCACGACGTTCAACGCCTGCACCGGCGTGGTCCGCACGGCGACGGGTCGGGTCCGGCTGGGGAACAAGCGCCTCGACCACCTCTCGACCCCGGGCCGCGCGGCCGCGGGTCTGGGGCGGACGTTCCAGCGCATGGAGCTCTTCGACTCGATGACGACGGCGGAGAACGTCGCGATGGGGCCGGAGGGGGTGCTCTCCTCGCGACGGCCGTGGGGCCAGTTCTGGGCGCCGCGCGCCGAGCGCCGTGAGATCGCCGAGCGAACCCGGGCGGCGATCGCCCGCTGCGGCCTGGAGGCGGTCGGCGACCGGCGGGTGCGGGACCTGTCCACCGGGCAGCGTCGCCTGGTCGAACTCGCCCGGGCGATCGCGTCGCCGTTCCGGTTCCTGCTGCTCGACGAGCCGTCGTCGGGTCTGGACGTGCACGAGACCGAGGAGTTCGGCGAGGTCCTCGCCGGCCACGTCCGGGACACCGGCATCGGCGTCCTGCTCGTCGAGCACGACATGGCGCTGGTCGCCGACGTCTGCTCGCAGGTCTACGTCCTGGACTTCGGGAAGTTGATCTGGTCCGGGCCGACCGCGGAGGCGATGACCTCCGAGACCGTCCGCGCCGCCTATCTCGGGGGCGACGTCGGGGAGGAGGAACTCGCCGATGCTTGAGCTGACGAACATCTCGGCCGGCTACGACACCGGTCTGGTCCTGCGCGGAGTGAATCTGACGGTCCCTCCGTCGTCGGTCGTCGCGCTGCTCGGGGCGAACGGTGCCGGCAAGACGACCCTGCTGCGCGTGGCTTCGGGCCAGCTCCGGCCCACCACCGGGTCCGTGTCGCTGTCGGGTGTGGACATGACCGGCAAACGCTCGGAGCAGTTGGCCCGGCGCGGGCTGTGCCACGTGCCCGAGGGCCGCGGGATCTTCCCCTCGCTGACGGTCGCGGAGAACATCCGCCTGCAGACCCCGCCCGGCGTGGACAAGCGGAAGGCGATCCGTGACGTCGCCGAGGTCTTCCCCCGACTCGGCGAGCGACTGGACCAGCGCGCCGGGACGATGTCCGGCGGTGAGCAGCAGATGCTCGCGCTCGCCCGGGCCTACATCAGCAAGCCTTCGGTCGTGCTGCTCGACGAGGTGTCGATGGGCCTCGCGCCGCGGATCGTCGACGACATCTTCGTCTACCTCCGGCGGCTCGCGGACGCCGGCATCTCGCTGCTCGTCGTCGAGCAGTACGTCGCCCGTGCGCTCGAACTCGCCGACTACGTCTACATCCTCGACCGCGGCCGGCTGTCCTACGTCGCCGAGCCGTTCGAGATCAGCGAAGAAACGATTGCGCACTCGTACCTGGGAGGCCTCGCATCATGACCGCTCGCATCCTCACCGCCACCGCGCTGGTCGCGGTGGTCGCCGCCGGGGGGCTGGCCGGGATCGGGTCCGCCTCGGCGGGGACGTACGTCTACGACCTGTCGGCCGAGGCGGTCGCCGTGCAGTCGACGCTCACCGACCCGAACACGCCGCTCGGCCTCCCGTTCTCCATCGGCTCCTACGGCGCCGGCGCCCTGCTCTCCAGCTCCGGCGAGAGCACCGCCGACGCGGGTGCGCCCTACTCGCCGCTGCTCTCGACGCTCCCGGCCACCGGCAACGGTCTCGTGCAGAGTGCGAGCGGCGTCGGGCTCCCGGTCGTCCCGTCGTTCCCCGGCTACGTGCGCGCGAAGGACCCGGTGCTGCCCGTCGACAAGCAGAACGCCGGCGGGTACGAGCTCGTCGCGTCCGCGCTGCCGAAGCAGGCAATCGGCCGGGTCAGCGTCGGCGGTCAGGCCGCGACGTCGGAGCAGAACAACGCGTTCGCGGTCGCGAACAGCGTCGCCGGCGAGGACCACATCTTCACCGAGGGCGCGGCCGGCGTGCACGCGCTGACGCTCGAGGGCATCCTCGACGTCTTCAACGTCTCCTCGTACGCGAGCCTGACCCAGACCGCCGGCGGCGCGGTCGTCCCGCGGACGACCACTTCCCTGGGCACCATCACCTTCTCCCGGCTGACGTCGGGCCTGACCAAGGACGGCCTGACGGCGTTCGGCTCCGAGCCGACCCCGCTCGACGTCAGCGTCCTCGGTGCGCTGAACGAGGCGCTGAAGCCGGCCGGCATCTCCCTGGCCTACCTGCCCGAGCAGTACCGCTACACCGACGGCACGACGAGCACGGGCCCGACGGTGAACGAGAAGAAGACGGTCGCCGGGGTGACCTCCGGTGCGCTGCGGATCTCGATCGTCGCGGACTCCGAGCGGGGCACCACCACCGAGACCATCACGGTCGGGCAGATCACGCTGTCGGCCTCGGGCAACGCGCTGAACTCGACCGGCAGCGGCATCTCCTCCGGCGGAACGGCCGACAGCGGGATCATCCCCGGCAACGCGGGCGGCGTCGACTCCGTCGTCGGTGAGCTCGGGACCGACCTCGCCGGCGCACCCGGGGCCGGAGTTCCGGCCACCGGCGTCGTCCCGAGCGACGCCGTCCCGACCCAGAACTTCGTGCCGGCCGTCGCGGCCGGCGGCACGATTCTCAACGAGGGCCGCACCAACTTCGGGAGCTTCTACGTGTTTCTCGCTCTGGCCGCCCTGGTGGCCCTCGGCGCCGGTCAGGCCGTGCGCGTCCTCGCCGTCCGGCGGTCGGCGTGAGTGCCGCTGAGCGCACCGGCGCCGTGCGCATCGGTTACAAGGCGTCGGCGGAGCAGTTCGGGCCGCGGGAGCTGGTCGAGTTCGGGGTCGCGGCCGAGCGGTACGGCTTCGACTCGGCGGTGGTCTCGGACCACTACCAGCCCTGGCGGCACAACGGCGGGCACGCGCCGTTCTCGCTGGCGTGGATGACGGCGGTCGGCGAGCGGACCGAGCGGATCGTGCTCGGCACCTCGGTGCTGACCGCGACCTTCCGCTACAACCCGGCGGTGATCGCGCAGGCGTTCGCGACGATGGGGTGCCTGTACCCGGGGCGGATCATGCTCGGCCTCGGCACGGGTGAGGCGCTGAACGAGATCGCGGTCTCCGGGATGGAGTGGCCCGCGTTCAAGGAGCGCTTCGCGCGGATGCGTGAGGCGATCGACCTGATGCGCCGGCTCTGGACCGAGGACAAGCCGGTCGACCACTCCGGCGAGTACTACACGACGGTCGGGGCCACGCTCTACGACCGTCCGGAGCAGCCGATCCCGATCTACGTCGCCGCCGGCGGCCCGGTGGTCGCCCGGTACGCCGGCCGGGTCGGGGACGGGTTCATCTGCACCTCGGGCAAGGGCATGGCGCTCTACCAGGAGGAGCTGGTGCCCGCGATCGACGAGGGCATTGCCAAGGCCGGGCGCAGCCCGGAGAGCCTCGACCGGATGATCGAGGTCAAGCTCTCCTACGACGCCGACCCCGAGTACGCGCTGAATGCGACGCGGTTCTGGGCACCGCTGTCGCTGACCGCGGAGCAGAAGCACTCGGTCACGAGCTCGCAGGAGATGGAGCGCCTGGCGGACGAGCTGCCGATCGAGCAGGTCGCGAAGCGCTGGATCGTCGCGTCCACGCCGGAGCAGGCGATGGAGGGCATGCGCCCCTACCTGGAGGCCGGGTTCACCAACCTCGTCATCCACTTCCCGGGCGCGGACCAGGTCCGCTTTCTGTCGCAGTTCTCCGCCGACGTGATGCCCCGACTCCGGTCATGGAGCTGACCGATCTGAGGATCACCGCCGTCGACTCCGACGTCGTCCTGGCCCGGGTCGTTGTGCTGCTGAACGCGCGCGGCGCCCGGATCCGGGAGCTCCAGTGCCGGACCGTGGGCACCGGGGCGACGCGGATCGCCTGCACGGTCGAGACGGCGAACGGCCGCGGTGGCCGCGTCGCCGCGGCGGTCGCGCGCATGGTGGACGTGACCGATGTCGAGGTCGGATCTGCGAGGCTGGTCGCGCCGGCGTAGGACGTGGAGGTGGCGTGCGGCTGTTCGGGCCCGAGGACGTCGACGACCTCGCGCTGGGTGCGCTGTTCCACGGCAGCGGCGGTGGCGGCGATCCCTACCTCCCCCGGCAGATGCTGCACGCGGCGCTCGACCGGCACGGTCCGGTGCGGCTGGTCGACGCCGAGGAGCTCGACCCGGACGGCCTCGTGCTGCCGGTGGTGACGGCCGGGGCGCCGCACTCGCTGATCGAGAAGTTCCACGGGACGGCGGAGGCGGCCGCGCTGCGGGCGGCGCTCGAGGCGCACGCCGGGAGGCCGGTCGTCGGGGTGTTGCCGATCCAGCTCGGCCCGGTCAACGCCTTGATGCCGCTCGTGGTCGCGGCGCAGCTGGGGCTGCCCTGTCTCGACGTCGACGGCATGCGGCGCACCTTCCCCAAGCTCGAGATGACGGTGTTCGCGCTCGCCGGTCTGCCGATCTCGCCGATCATCCTCGTCGACTCGGCCGGGTCCTCCGCCGTGCTGACCGCGGCCGACAACAACACCGTCAGTTCCCTGCTGCGCAGCTGCCTGCCGAGCATGGGGCTGGTCGCGATGTGCAGCGCGTACCTGCTGAACGTGGGCCAGTGCGCGGAGATCGGCTCCCGGCAGGCGTTGACCCGGTGCGCCGAACTGGGGGCGGTCCTGCGCAGCGTCGCGCCGGGTCCGGCGGAGAACTACGCCGGGTTCCTCGAACGGTGCGACGGGCGCATCATCTTCAGCGGTGTCGTGCACGAGGTCGTGCAGTCCCTCGACGGGGGGTTCGCAAGAGGAACGCTCAGTCTCGAGTCGACCGACGGGACCCGGTCGCTGCGCATCGACTTCCAGAGCGAGAACCTCGTCGCGACCGAGGACGGCGTCCCGGTCGTCACGGTCCCCGACCTGATCAACCTCGTCGACGTCGACTCCGGATTCCTCCTGCAGTCGCCGGACGTCGTCGTCGGGCAGCAGGTCCACGTGATCGCGAGCCGGGTCGACCCGCACTGGCACACGCCCGCGGGCCACGCCTGTGCCGGCCCGCGCGCGTTCGGCATTGATCTCGACGTCGTCCCGGTGTGCGCGTGAGCCCGGCGGACCGGCGGGTCGGGCTCGCGGTCGGGCGCCGGGACGCCTGCGCCGTCGTCCTCGGGCCGGAGAACGAGGTGCTGGCGCGCGCCGTCCTGCCCGACGACGCGAACGACTACGACCCGCCCGACGCCCGTCCCGCGGCCACGGTCGCGACGCTGCTCGACGCGCTCGGTGAGGTCGCGGCACCGGAGCACGTCGGCCGGGTGGTGCTGGCGGCGGCGTTGACGCGGCCGTTGCACCGGCCCGCCGAGTGCGCGCGGGTGGGCGTGCTGCGCATCGGGGCACCGGCGACTGCGTCGGTCCCGCCGTTCTCGGGCTGGCCGGCGCGCCTCACGGCCGCGGTGCGGGGACCGGTCGCCCTGGTGGCCGGGGGCCACGAGTACGACGGACGCGTCGCCGCGCCGCTCGACCGGGCGGCGGTCGAGGCGTTCGCGCGGGCGTGCCGGACCCGGCGCGACCCCGTGGCCGCCGTGGCGGTCACCGCCGTGCACGCACAGGCGAACGGCGCGCACGAGCAGGAGGCCGCGGTGCTGCTCGCGGACGCCCTCGGCCCGGACGTCCCGGTCGTGACCGGCGGCGACGAGGGCGGACTCGGGCTGCTGGAGCGGGAGAACGCCGCCATCCTCGACGCCGCCCTGGCTCCCACCGCGCGGCGGGTGCTCGACGAGGTGGGCGCGGTCCTCGCCGAGCGCGGACTGGTCGACGAGCTCTACCTGGTGCACGGCGACGGGACGGTGTTCCCGGCGCAGTCGGCCGCCCGGCGTCCGCTGCGGACCGTCGGTGCGCTGCACAGCAGTGCTCGCGTGGGCGGCGTGCACCTGGCGGGGGAGGCGACCGTCGTCGTGGTCGACGACGACGGCCGGCGCGTCCGCGTCAGTGCCGCGGTGGAGGGCTGGCCGCAGGAGTCGGGCCGGTTGGTCGAGGTGCTCGGCATCCGGACGAACCTCCGCGAGGTGCGGGTGACCGAGGCGCCGGCCGACGCCGTCGGACCGACGACCGCGCGCGCGGTCGCCGGGCTCGCGGGGCCCCTGGTGCTGGTCCGGAACGCCCGCCGGCTGCCCGACCTGCTCCTGCCCGGCCGGGTGCTCCGCCCGGACGACGCGCCCTTTGCCGCGGCGATCGGGGCGGCGGTCGGCGAGGCCGCCGGGACGGTCGACCGGATCTTCTGGATCGGCGAGCGCAGTCGCGCCGAGGTCGTCGCCGAGGCGCGCCGGCTCGCGGCGGAGGCGGCGATCCGGGCGGGCGCGGACCCACGGCGGGTCCGGATCGGCACGGTCGCCGAGACGCTGATGACCTACGTGCCGACCTCCTGCGTCCGGATCCGGGTGCGGGCGGTGGGTCCGGTGCTCACCGTCGGCACGGAACGGGGAGGCGAGCAGTGAACGACAACTTCGTGACGGTACGTCAGTTGCTGGGGATGGGGCTCCTGGCGCACGAGGTCCTCGGCGGGGAGGCCGGTCTCGACCGCCCGGTGCGGATGATCGTGCCGACCGTGTCCACGACGGAGGTCGGTGCGCTCGCCTCGTGCAGCCTCGCGGTCTTCGGCCCGGAGCACCTCGCCGTCGAGGACCTCGCCGCCGACCTGGTGCTCCGGCTCGGCCACAGCGTCGGGCTGTCCGGGATCATCGCCGAACGGCCGCGGCGACCGGTCCCGCTCGTCACCCGCCGGCTCGCGGACAAGCTCGCCGTGCCGCTGATCGTCGCCGAGGGAGTGGCGCCGGCCGCGTTGGCGGCCACCTTCGACCCGTACGTCCGCGCCCCCGAGATCGCCGGGCTGCGGATCCTCGGCACCACGGCCGACCGGTTCTCCACCCCGCCGTCGAGCCCGGAGCAGCTGACCCGCGTCCTCGGGCAGGCGATCGGCGGTGCCGTCGTCCTCGTCGACGCCGAGAGCCGGTTCGTCGCCGGCGACGACTCCGCGTTCGAGCTGACGCTGCGGCCGGACATCGCGGCCCACCTGGGCGGGGCGCGCCCGACCGCGGCGACGTTCCCGCTCGGCGGTGCCGACGTCGCCCTGCTGCAACCGGTGCAGCGGGACATCTCCGCGCACGCCGGGTACTGGTTGCTCGCACGGCTGAACACCGCGACCCGGGCGCTGATCGGGCCGATCCGGCAGTCGATGTCGATCGCGGCGCTGGCCTTCGCCGTTCACCTGGCCGCCGGGGCGGTGCAGAGCGAGCGCGAGGGCCGGCAACGGTCGGTCCTGCTCACCGCGATCCTCGACCAGGCCGAGGCGCCGTCGGCGCGGGCGGTGGAACGGGCCACGGCGCTCGGGTGGCGGCTCGCCGGGTGGCACACCGCGGTGCAGATCGCGGTGTCCCGGGCGGGGACGATGCCGCCGCAGTCCGAGCTCGTGCGCGAGCTGGAGGAGGAACTGGCGCGGCGGTCGGTCACCTCCACGCTGGTGGAGCGCTCGGAGGGCTGGGCGTTCTGGGTCACCGCCGAGACCGAGGCCGACGCGCTGGACACCGCGCCGCTGCTCGCCGCGGTCCAGGGGACGCTCCGCGCCGTCGAGGCCGACCATCCCGGGCTGTCGCTGTGCGCCGGGGTGGGCGGGGCGCACGCCGGGACGGCCGGGATCGCGGAGTCGCTCGGGGAGGCGCGGCAGGCCTGCCTGCTCGCGCTCACCGAGGAGGGGACCGGCGTCGTCGAGCACGTCCGGGCCATGAGCGCGAAGCGGCTGCTCATGGGCTGGTACGCCGCGGCCCCGTTGCGGGCGCAGGCGGACGAGATCCTGGCGCCGCTCACCGCGGCCGACCCGTCGGGCGAGCTGGTGCGGACGCTGCGGCGCTACCTGGACCGGGAGTCCTCGGCCACCGACACCGCGGCCTCGCTGCGGGTGCACCGGAACACGGTCATCCAGCGCATCGACCGGATCCGGAAGCTGCTCGCCGTCGACCTGGACGACCCCGACGACCGCCTCGTGCTGCACCTCGCGACACGAGTGGCGGGAGTCACGTGGGCGGACGAGAGCGACGGAAACATGTGATAGGCAATCTGCCCAGTGACGGCGACCACAGTGGGCAGATTGACTACTGAAGGCGCATGCCGTCCCTTCCTACTCTCCGGAGCAGGCGAAACGGAGACGGCGATGACTGCTCTTGATGACCGACCCGGCACCGAGGCCTGCCCACCGCCCGGCCTGGGGATCGGCCGGCTGCTCGGCCGCGGATGCTTCGACGTGGTGACCGCCCCCGCCGGGCTGGACCGCGAGGTCCGCGGCGTCACGATCTGGGACCCGGCGGTCCCGGACGCGGTCGAGGCCGGGGACCTCGTCCTCGTGCCCGCGCCGGACCTCACGTCCGTGCTGGTCGAGCAGGTCCTCACCGCCGCGGCCGACGCGGACGCGGCGGCGGTCGTCGTCAAGGCGCCGGGCGACCCGGCGACGTTGCGACGCCGGGCGGACCGGCTCGGCGTGACGGTGCTGGTGGCCGCGTCCGAGGTGCCGTGGGACGACATCGCGACGCTCGCGCGCTCCCTCGCCCCGGCCGACCGGCTCTCGCGGGCGATCGGCCGCCCGGCCGTGCTCGACCTCTACGAGCTCGCCGAGGCCGCGGCCTACCTGCTCGAGGGCCCGATCTCCATCACCGACGAGGAGCTGCGCCCGCTCGCGTTCGCGAACCTCGGCCACCCCGTCGACCAGCTGCGGACCTCCGCGATCCTCGCCCGCCGCACGCCGTCCGACGCGCGCAAGTGGCTCGAGGACTCCGGCCAGTGGGCGCGGCTGCGCAGCGGCCGGGCGCCGATGCGCATCGACATCCCCGGGGCGGCGCCGCGCGCGCTGTGCCCGGTCGTCGCCCGCGACGCGATCGTCGGCTACATCTGCCTGGCGGCCGGCGGGGCCCCGCACTGGGAGCCCGACCTCGACGCCCTCGCCGACGTGGCCGCGGCCGCGGCGCCGTTCTTCAGCGCCCCGCTCCGTGGGGTCGACGCCGACCTGCTCGTCGCGGACCTGCTCCGCAGCGTCCTGCGGGGGACCGCGTCGCTCTCGGCGCTGGCGGCCGAGGTGCTGCCGGGGCCGGGCCAGGATTCGTGGTGCCTGGTCGCGCTCGGCGCGAGCGGCTGCGGGACCGGCGGCGAGCAGGGCAACTACGAGGACGACCGGCAGCTCGCCGCGTACGCGCGGCTGCTGCGCCGCGGCTCGGCCGCCGCCGTGCTCGACGGTCGCGTCTACCTCCTCACCCCGCACTGGGGGTCCGAGGACGTCGTCGCGCTCGCCGAGCGGATGCGCCAGCGCGCCGACTCCCTGTTCTCGGCGAAGTTCTCCGCGTGCGTCAGCGACGCGCTGACCGGGGACGTCGAGATCCCCGGTGTGCGCCGTTCCCTCGACCGGGCCGTCGACCTGCTCGCGTCGCAGGGCCGGCCGCGGACCGCGTTGCTGTCGGAGGTCCGGCCGAACACCGTCCTCGCGGAGCTCGGCGAGATCGTCAAGGGCAACCCGGGGTTGCTCGACGGCGTCCTCGACGTCCTGCAGACCGGCTCGGCCCGCGACACGGACTACCTGCGGACGCTCCGGGCCTACTTCGACGCCGGCTGCGACGTCAGCGAGGCCGCGAAGCGGCTGCAGATCCACCGGAACACGTTGCGCTACCGGCTGCACCGCATCGAGGCCCTCTGCGAGGTCGACCTCTCCGACCCGCAGCAGCGCTTCCTCGTCGAGCTCCACACGCGGCTGCTGCCGGTCACCTGACGCTGTCTCAGTTACCTCCGCTCACGTGATCCCGGCGACGCTCTCGGCGAAGAACCGGGCGAAGCTGGTGTAGAGCCCGGCGAAGGACTCGGCCGCCTTCGTCAGTTCCGCGACCGCGACGTACTCGTCGGCGGCGTGGGCGACGGTCATCGAGCCCGGGCCGTAGACGACGGTCGGGATGTCGAGCTGGTTGCGGAGGAAGCGCGCGTCGGTGCCGAGGCAGAGGCCGCGCACCGGCGTCGGGGTCCCGACACCGCCGCAGACCTCCTGCAGGTACCCGACGAACGGGTTCTCGGCGGCGAGCTCCGACGCCTCGGCGAAGCCGAGGACCTCGAGCGAGTACGAGACGCCGAGCGGGTCGAGAATCGCGCGGAGCGAGTCGACGGCGTCCTCGCAGGTCTGGCCGGGCAGCACCCGGCGGTCGACCTCGAGGACGCAGTGGCTCGCGACGACGTTGGGCGCCGTGCCGCCACGGATGACGCCGACGTTGCAGCTGGGCAGCCCGAGCAGCAGGTGCGGCTCGGGGTCGAAGTGCGCGAGGTGCAGCGCCTGGGTCACGCGCGCGGCGTCGGCGACCGCGGAGTGCGCGGCGGCGGGGTCACTGCCGTGCCCGGCGCGACCGAAGATCTCGATGCGGGCGAGAAGCACGCCGCGCTCGGCGATGCACACCCCGAGCTCACTGGGCTCGGGGACGACGGCCGCGTCGGCGGTGATGCGCCCGGCGTTGAGCAGCGCGGCGGTGCCCCAGCGACCGCCGGTCTCCTCGTCGGCGACGAGGTGGAAGACGAGGTCGGTGTCGAGGCGCACGCCGGCGTCCAGGCAGGCCCGCAGACCCTCGATCGCGGCGGCGATGCCGCCCTTCATGTCACAGGCCCCGCGGCCCATGAGCTTGCCGTCCCGGACCACGCCCGCGAACGGTGGCACCGACCACTCGCTCTCGGTCACGGGGACGACGTCGAGGTGCCCGTTGATCATGAGGATCGGACGGGACCGGTCGCAGGGTCCGACCGTCGCGAGCAGCGACGGCCGGCCGGCGGCCGGTTCGAACACCTCGACGTCGGCGCCGAGGCCCTTCATGACGTCGGTCATCAGCGGGATGATCGGCGACTCGTTGCCGGGTGGGTTCCGGGTGTCGCACTGGATCATCGCCGTCGCGAGATCGACGCAGCGGCCGGTGTCGACCGCGTCGCGGGCGTTGGTCAACGGACGTACTCCTCGACGTTGCTGAGGAAGCCCAGCGGGCCGATGCCCGCGAGGAACTGACGGAGGCCGGGGCGGTAGGCGAACAGGTCCGCGAACAGCGCGCGGGCCTCCTCGGTGCGTCCGCTGCGGGCGAGCAGGACGGCCCGCCAGAAGTCCGGCTCGCGGTTGTCGGCGCCGAGCAGGTCGGCGGCATTCGCGAGGCCGTGAAGCTTCTCGGACAGCAGCTCGTCGGTGACGCCCTCGTAGGGACCGATCGTCAGGCCGGGGGCGAAGATGACGCCGCCGACGAGGTCGAACGCGCGGTGCCGCGGCAGCAGCCGGGCGAGCTCGCCGACCGGGTCCGCGTGGTCGTCGACCCGGATGTCGATCAGCACCTCGTTCCACGGGGTCGCGCTGCGGTTGCCGGAGTAGACCCGCAGCACCGCGGACTGCGAGCCACGGACGTCGCCGCCCGCGGCCTCGGCCGCCTGCATCGCCGCCAGCACGCGCTCGGCGAGGTCGCCCGGCGCGGAGGTGTACGCGTCGAGCATGTCCTCGTACACGCGGTTCGAGGCGAGCATGTTGCCCTGCACCGCGACCCCGTCGCCCAGCAGGTGCCCGGCGGCCGGGGCGCAGCTCGACCCGGTGTGCGCGGCGACGCGGCCCTGCGCGTCGCAGAACGCGACCTGCCGGTACGCGGCGAGCTCGTCGGCGGTGAGGAGCGCTTCCAGCGCCGCCTTGGGCTCCTCGCCGGCCCGCATGCGCTCGACGCCGTGCGGCCCGTGGTCGACGTTGACGAAGGCCTGCGTGGCCGCGACCCCGACGCCGGACTCGCCCCAGCCGACGAGACGGCCGACGCCGAAGAAGTGCGACTGACTCCCGACGGCGAGCTGGCCGGTCGCGGGGTCGTGGGCGACGATCGAGTACGTCATGCGGCTGCCTCGCTCTGCGTGATGTTCTGGAGGAGGAGTTCGACGACCCGCTGGGGCTGCTCGAGCATCGGCAGGTGGCCGAGGCCGGGCAGTTCGACGGCGGTGCCGCCGGTGACCGAGGCGATCTCGGCGGTCATCTCCGGCGGGCAGGTCGGGTCCTCGGTGCCGGTGGCGGCGAGGACGGGGACCTTGATGCCGGACAGGCCGAGGTGCCGGATGTCCGCGCTGAACGCACCGCGCAGGATGCCGGCGATCACCGCGGTGTCCCGGGCGCCGACGGCGGCGGCGAGCGAGGCGAGGACGAAGCGGTCGTCCCGCGACGCGGCGCCCACGACCTGCGGACCGAGGTCCGCGAAGTAGCGGACGGTGCCCTTGGTCTCGAGCTCGGTCACCATCGCCTCGATGGCCTCGGTCGGGACGCCGACCCCGAGCGTGCTGCCGAAGCAGGCGACGCTGCGGACCCGCTCCGGGTGGAGCGCGGCGGCCGCGAGGGAGATCGTGCCGCCGAGCGACCCGCCGGCCAGGTGGGCCGAGTTCAGGCCCAGGCCGTCGAGCACGGCGACCACGTCGTCGAGCCAGCCGCCCTCGATCGCGAACGGGCCGGTCATCGGGGACCGGCCGTGGCCGCGCAGATCCAGCGCGACCACCGGCCGGTCGAGGAGCTCGGCGACCGGGTCCCACACGAGGGCGGCGGTGTTGATGGGGTGCACCAGCACCACCGTGCCGTCCGCGGTCGGCTCGCCGAACACGTCGACCGCGATCGGGCCGACGGGCCCGTCCACGGTCCTCGACTGACGGGACGTCATGTCATTCCGTCCCGTACTTCAGTGCGCCCTCGGGGGCGGCCTCGCTGACGTGCATGTGCCAGATGCGCCACTCGGGGTTCCCGAGGCCGTCGTCGCGGCGGTAGAACTCCGTGTTCCGGAAGTGCGTGGTGCCGCCGCTCTCGAGCTTGCCGGTCGGGGTGGGCATGACGAGCTCGGCCTCGGCCTCCGAGGTGAGCAGGGCGACGTCGCCGAAGACCTGGATCGTCGGCGGCTCCTTCTCCTCCAGGCGCACGATGTCGACCCCGACGGCCCGCAGGTTGCGCCACAGCTTCGCCTTGTCGGCCTTGCCGCGGTAGGTGAAGCCGTTGAGGTTGAACTGCAGGTAGCCGTCGCCCTCGGGGAAGAACGGCAGCATCGACTCGGCGACGAGGCCGAGGTTGGACTTGTTCCAGCCGTTGTGGACCTCGAGGATCGCGGCGGTGTCTTGTTCGACGGCCTTCTCCAGGTCAGTCATGGGGATCTCCTGTCTACGGGGTGGCGGGTCGGGCGGGCTCAGGCCGGGAAGTCAGCCAGCAGTTCGCGGGCCGCGGCGAGGGAGGACTCGGTGCCCTCGGGGACGACGGTGGCGATGACGACCTTGTCGCTGCCGGCGTCGAGGTAGGACTGGATGCGGGCCTTCGCGTGTGCCGGGCCGCCGGCGATCGCGAACGTGTCGATCCACTCGTCGGGCATCTCGGCGAGGACGGTCTCGAAGCCGCCGCGGGCGATCATGTCCGCGGTCATCTCGTTGGCGCCCTCGATGGCACCGAACAGTGGGCCGGGGCCGGTGGCCGCGATGTAGAAGGCGAGGACCGGGCGCAGCTGCTGACGGACGAGGTCCGCCTTGCTGTCGTCGTTGGTCAGGTTGACCGCGACGAGCGTGACGAGCTCGGGGCGGACGTCGCGGCCGGCGGCGGCGGCGTCGAGCTTGGCACGGGTGGCGGCGACGTACTCGACGGGCGCGAGCGCGCTGACGACGAGGCCTTCGGCCAACTCACCGGTGAGGGCGACACCCTTGTCGCCGAGGACGCCGGTGTAGATCGGCACGGTCTCGGTCGCCGGGTGCGTGAGGACGACCTCGTTGAAGTCGTGGATGCCGCCGGTGTGGTTGACCTTATCGCCGCCGAGCAGTGAGCGGACGTGCACGAGGTTCTCGCGGAGCGCCGTCATCGGCGAGCGGACCGTGAGGCCCATCTGCGCGGTCCAGGCGGGGACGCCGTGACCGATGCCGGGCATGAAGCGGCCGGGGAACGCGCGGCTGAGCGTCGCGATCTCCATGGCGAGGAGCGCGGGGTGGCGGACCATCGAGGAGACGACGGACAGACCGACCGGGATGCGCTCGGTGGCGCCGAGGGCGATGCCGGCGGCGGCGATGCCGCCGAGGAAGAAGTAGTCCTCGGGGATCCAGAGCTGGCCGAACCCGCCCTGCTCCACCTCCCGCGAGAGGCGGGCGATGTCCTCCGGCGGTGTGGTGCTGCCCAGCAGGACACCGATGCGGCTGGTGGTCGACTCGCTCATGCTTGCGCTCCGAAGGCGTCGAGGATCCGCTCAGGGCGGACCGGGATGGCAGTGATTTCAGGTGCTCCCGCCGGGAGCGCGTCCTGGATCGCGTTGACGATCGCGGCCGGAGCCGCGATCACCCCGCTCTCCCCGACGCCCTTCGCCCCGTTGAGGGTGAACGGCGTGGGGGTCACGGTGTGGAACAGGTCGAACTCGGGGAGATCGGTGGGCGCGGGCAGTGGGTAGTCCCGCAGCGAGAGCGCCAGGGGGCGGCCGTCGGCGTCGTAGGGCAATTCCTCGAGCAGCGCGGTGCTCAGGCCCTGCACGACGCCGCCGATCACCTGGTTCTCGACGATCGCGGGGTTGAGCTGATTGCCGCAGTCGTGGCCGACGATCAACCGACGGACCGTCACCTGACCGGTGCCGGGGTCGAGCTCGACGAGGGCGACGACGACGCCGTAGGAGAAGGCGAGCGCCATCGGGTCGAACGCGCCGAGGAACTCCAGGCCGGGCTCCATGCCCTCGGGTAGGTTGCCGCCCTGGTACGCGGCCGCCGCGATGCGGGCGAGGGGAATCGGGTCGACGCCGCTGTTCGGGACGCCGAAGCCCCCGGGGAGGAGGTCGACGTCGGCCTCGTTGGCCTCGAGGAGGTGCGCCGCGATCGCGCGGAGCTTCTCCTTGGCCTTGCCGGCCGCGACCAGCAGCGAGGAGCCGCCGATGCCGGCCGCGCGGCTCGCGCCACTGGCGTAGCCGGTGTAGTGCGAGGAGGCGGTGTCGCCGAAGTGGACGGTGACGTCGGCGAGGTCGACCCCGAAGGCGTCGGCCGCCTGCTGGGCGAGCGCGGTCTCGACGCCCTGACCCATCGGCGTCTGACTGATCGTCACGCGGATCTTGCCGTCGGGCTCGACGGCGACGGTCGTGGCGTCCCACCCGCCCTGCGTGATGCCGATCAGCGGGAAGACGCCGGACGGACCGAAGTTCGTGCACTCGTTGTAGAAGGCGATCCCGAGGCCGACGTGCCGGCCCTCGGCGCGGGCGGCGTCGCGCTCGGCGAGGGCCTCGGCGTACGCCGGTCGCGAGACGGCAAGGTCGAGCAGCGCCGCGTAGTTGCCGCTGTCGAGGAGCATTCCGGCCGCGTTGGTGTACGGGAAGGCGTCGGCGGGGACGAGGTTGCGGCGACGGAGCTCGACGGGGTCGATGGAGAGCCTGCGCGCGGCGATGTCGAGCAGGCGCTCCATGGGGAAGTTGGCCTCGGGCTGACCGAAGCCGCGGAACGCACCGAGCGGCGACTTGTTGGTGACGACCGCGCTGGCCTGGATGTCGACCGCGGGGACCGCGTAGGGGCCGCAGAGCAGGGCGCCGGTGGCCCAGCCGGTTCCGGCGCCGCAGGTGGACGGGGCGCTGCCGAGGTCGATCAGGTAACGCGACCGGAGGCCGACGATGTGGCCCTCGGCGTCGAAGCCGAGTTCGAGCTGCATGCGCTGGGCGCGCGACGGCGTGGAGGCGACGAAGGACTCGTCGCGCTGCTCGACGAAGCGGACCGGGCGGCGCAGCTGCAGGGCGAAGTACGGGGCGAGGGCGTCCTCGGGGTAGACGACGGCCTTCATGCCGAAGGCGCCGCCGACGTCCGGGGCGATGACGCGGATCTGGTTCTCGGCGAGGCCCAGCATCGCGGCGAGGCCCTGGCGGATCTGATGGGGCGACTGGGTCGAGCTGTAGATCGTCAGGCTCGGCCCGCCGGGGGAGTAGTCGCAGACGATGCCGCGGGTCTCCATCGACGTCGCGGTCATGCGGGCGACGTCGAAGGTCTCGGAGACGACGACGTGCGCACCGTCGAGGGCGGCGCCGGCGTCCGGCGGCTCCGGCAGGCCGGGGATCACGACCGGCCACGCGGAGCGGACCTGGATGTTGTCGCCCCACTCCTCGTGGAGGAGCACGGGGTCCTCGGCGAGGGCGGCGTCGAAGTCGACGACGGGCGGGAGCGGCTCGTAGACGACGTCGATCAGCTCGAGGGCGTCCTCGGCGACGTACTGGTCGCGGGCGACGACGGCGACGACGGGCTCGCCGACGTGACGGACCTTCTCGACCGCGAGCGGGCGGCCGTGGCCGACCTTCTGGCCCGGGAGGTCCCACAGGTAGCTCTGCGGGCCGATCCGCTCGAAGAGCTCGGCGCCGGTGGCGACGGCGAGGACGCCGTCGAGGGCGGCGGCGCGGCTGGTGTCGATCGAGACGATCCGTGCGTGCGCGTGCGGGCTGCGCAGGACGGCGAGCGTCGCCTCGCGCGGGAGGTGGATGTCGTCGACGTACCGTCCGGCGCCGCGGACGAACCGTGCGCCGTTGCGGGACGGGATGCGTGCGCCGACGTAGGTGGGGCGCTCGGCCTGGGCAGTCACGACCGGACCTCCGTTCCCTGCGCGGCGAGCGCGGCCTCGACGGCGTTGAGGATCCCGACGTAGCCGGTGCAGCGGCAGACGTTGGCGGCCAGGCGCTGGGCCAGGTCGTCGCGGGTGAAGGTGGTGCCGGCGCGGGCCTCGTCGAGGATCTCGGTGGCGAGGACCAGGAAGCCTGGCGTGCAGAACCCGCACTGGAAGGCGAAGTGCTCGACGAACGCCTCCTGCAGGGCCGTGAGGGAACCGTCGGGCTCGCCGAGGCCCTCGACCGTGGTGACCTCGGTGTCGGTCGCGGCGACCGCGAGGGTGAGGCAGGAGCGGGCGGAGCAGCCGTCGATGAGGACGGTGCAGGCGCCGCACCAGCCCTGGTGGCAGGAGGTGTGGGTGCCGGTGAGGCCGGCCTGTTCGCGCAGGACGTCGGCGAGGTTGGTGCGCGGTTCGACGACGGCGGTGAGCGGTTCGCCGTTGACGCGCAGGCGGACGAGTTGGTCGGCAGCGAGGTCGGTCGGGGTGCTCATGCGGCAGCTCCGGTGGCGGTTCCGCGGAGGTTCTCGAGGGCGGCGGTGAGGGCGAGGTCGAGCAGCCGGCGGCGGTAGGCGGCGCTCACGAGGTGGTCCGGGCTGGGGGTGAGCAGGGCCTGCGCCTCCTCGACGACGGCGTCGGCCTTGGCGTCGGGGGAGACGGCGAGCAGCAGCGGCGTGTCCCCGACGCCGCCGAGGGCGACGCGGGCGGAGCCGTCGGCCTGGGCGAGCGCGGCGACCGAGACCTTGCCGTGGCGGCGGTAGTGCCGCTGCTCGAACGCCCAGCGGGCGGTGGTGACGGGGACGTCGAGACCGACCAGCAGCTCGTCCGGCCGGCGGACGGTGGTGAAGCGGCCGGTGCAGAACTCGGCGACGGGGACGGCGCGCTCGCCGCTCGCGGAGCGGAGGCGGACCGCGGCGTCGAGGGCGAGCAGTGCGGCCGGGAGCTCGGCGGTGGGGTCGGCGAAGGCGACGCTGCCGCCGAGGGTGCCGCGGTTGCGGGTGGGGACGTGGCCGACGTGGTTCAGGGCGGCGGCGACCAGCGGCGCCTGCTCGGCGAGCGGGTGCTGCTGCCAGGTGCGCTGGGTGACCGCGGCGCCGAGGTGGAGGGTGTCGCCGGTGCGGTCGGCCGTGGTGAGCTCGGTCAGCCGGCGGATGCCGACGACCGTCGCGGGTCGGACGAGCCGGGCGTTGAGCTGGGCGACCAGGCTCTGGCCGCCGGCCAGGACGGCGACGGCGGTCGGGTCAGTGCCGGCACGGTCGGCGAGCACCTGGCACGCCTCGTCCAGCGTGCCCGGCTCGAGGTAGGAGAACGGGGCCGGTCGCATGGGCAACCTCGCATCTGCGTCGTCACGCCGGCCGTCTTCGGTGGCGGTCGGCTGCTGGCGACGCTACGAGGGGTGACGCGGCTCAGGCGTCGGACGCAGGCACAAAGACCGCTCGCGCGGGGGTGTGCACGGTGACCAGCGTCAGGCCGGGCGGGTCCGGGCGCCGTGGAGGACCCGGCCGATCACGGTGTACCGGACGCCCCACTGGTAGGTGACGAGCAGGACGGCGGTGACGGAGACGCAGAGCGTCGTGAACTTGACCGAGGCGGGGGCGTCCCAGGTGTGGATGGCCCGGTGGAACGCGATCACCAGCGGAAGGTGCATCAGGTAGATCCAGTAACTCGCGTCGGCGAGGTACCGGACACCGCGGCGCTCCCGGCGCAGGGCCCAGCGGAACAGGCCGATGAGGCCGACGACCATCCCCCACGCGTAGAGCGTCTGGAGGACGGCGGCGGGGAGGATCGGCGCCTCGATGTCGTCCCACGTCGCCGCGCGGGCGAGAGGGAAGACGACGAGGAGGCTGACGGCGAGGGCGATCGGCCAGCCGCGGCCGACGGCGTCGATGCCGGCGCGACCGCCGCGGGTGCGGGCCCCGTAGAGCAGGAACCCGACCGCGAAGAACGCCGCGTAGTAGACGAGCGGCGCGAGCTCGGGGAGCAGGTGGTTGGGGAGGGTGGGCCCGAAGGTGCGGGTGGGGCCGGAGCCGACCATCGGGTACTGCATGGCGAACGGGACCAGGACGAGCCCGGCGAGGACCGCGGCGCGAACGGCGCGCGGCAGGCGCGGGCGCCACGAGGTCAGGTGGTGGGCGAGGCCGATCGCCGCGACGTAGATGCACAGGAACCACAGGAACCACAGGTGGTGCAGGTTCTGACGCGGCGTGAACCACTCGGTGTTCGTGGGGGCGCCGGTGCCGACGCCGGAGAAGCCGCCCTCGGGGAGCGCGGCGCCGGCGGCCGCGAGCTCGATCAGGGGGACGACGGTGACGAGGCCGACGAGGAACGGGATGCCGACGCGCTTGCTGCGGTGGGCGAGCAGGGCGCGCAGGCCGCGGCGGTGCAGAAGCAGGGCGGTGAAGAAGCCGGAGAGCAGGAAGAACAGCTGCATCCGGCATCCGTGGACGCCCTGCACGAACTCGTCGAAGTAGTTGTCCGTCGACGCGCTGGAGTCCGGGACCGGCCAGATCGTCGAGAAGAACGGCAGCGCACTGTGCAGCGCGATGCCGAGCAGCATGACCGCGCCCCGGAGGGCGTCAAGATCATGCAGGCGGGTACCGGCGGAGGCAGGGTGGCCGGTCGACGGGCGGGGCCTCGCGGGGGCGTCGAGGACAGTCATCCCTACCTGCTTACCCATCGCAGGTTGGTTTGTCTCTGCGACACTGGTCACGTGCGATAGATCGTGACCGCAAATGTCGCGTTTTCGCCGTAGGGACGCAGGTCCCACGTGGCGAATCTGTGCTCCAGCCGTAATCCGGCCGAGACCGCGTCGGCGTCCATGTCGGCGGGCGGATAGCCGCGGTCGCTGCCGAGACCGACGGCCAGGAAGCCGTCCGGCTTGAGGTGGCCGGCGAGGCGGGCGAGGATCCGCGGTTCGCTGCCGGGGGCGACGAAGCCGAGGACGTTGCCGGCGAGGACGGCGGCGTCGAAGGGCTCGGTCTCGCCGTGCGCGGCCAGGTCGAGCTCGGCGAGGTCGCCGACGAGCCAGCGGGGGCCGGGGTGATCGGCCTCGGCTGCCGCGATCAGCGCGGGGTCGACGTCGACCCCGACGACCGTGTGGCCCCGGGCGGCGAGCTCGCCGCCGAGCCGGCCGGGCCCGCAGCCGGCGTCCAGGACCCGGGCGGAGCGGGGGAGCATCGCGTCGAGCAGACGCGCCTCTCCCGCGAGGTCGGCGCCCTCCGCCGCCATCTTCCGGAACCGTTCGATGTACCAGGTCGAGTGGTCGGGATCCGTCTCCCCGGGCCACCGTGTGCGCGCGTCCATGGTTCGAACGTAGCCAGGGGCGTGGGGCGGGGTCGGTGCGGCTCCGCTCGGGGCGTCCTCCGTCGCTGCCTCCCGGACGCGCGGGCCGCGTCGGTCGGTGGTTGCGGTGGTGCGGCCGCGCGTCCTGATCGCGTGTCCTTCGGCCACGCGGGTCGGCTTGACGCTCCTTGAGGACACCCCGAGCTGCGCCGCCCCGCCCGCGCTCGAACGTCGTGCCACCGCCCGCTGCTGGTGCGGGCGCCCGCGTCGGCCCACGGGCCGGTGGTGAGCGCGGCCGTTGATGGCGCTGGCGTTCGTGGGCTCGGCGCTGGGGGCGGCGGTGACGTTCCTGATCCCGCGGGACGCGTTCGACCCGATCGTGCTGGTCGCGTTGGTGGTGGTCGGTGCGTACGTCGTGTTCCGGCCGGCGCTCGGGGAGGCGACGGAGCTGCGGTTCGCGGGGGCGCGGCACCGGCACGTCGCGGCTGCGATGGCGACGGGCTTCATCGTCGGGTTCTACGACGAAGCGCTCGGGCCGGGGACGGGAAGCTTCTTCCTGTTCGCTCTCGTCGGGCTGCTCGGGTACTCGTTCCTCGAAGCGTCGGCGAAGGCGCGGATGGCGAACTGGGCGACGAACTTCGCCTCGCTCTGCGTGTTCGTGCCGCAGGGCGCGGTCCTGTGGCGGGTCGGCCTTGTCCTGGGGGCCTGCAACCTGGCCGGCGGCTACCTCGGCGCCCGCGTCGCGGTGCGGCGGGGCGCGCGGTTTGTTCGCGTGTTCTTCCTGGTCGTCGTGACCGGCTTCGTCGTCCGGATCGGCGGGGACGTGCTGTCGGTCTGGTGAGCTGTTCCGCCGCGCCGGCGGCCGGGCATGTGGGTGCGCGGTGGGGGGTAGATGCCGTGCGTGGGCGACAAACGAGTGATGCACACCGACCATGGCGGCGACGCGGGCGCGGACGTTCCCGACGTCGGCCAGACCAGCCGGGAAGACCTGCCGGACACCAGCCAGGCGACGACGGCCGACGACCACGACGGCGTGCGCGACGACGACATCGCCGCCGGGCACATCGGTGAACCCGGCGGCCCGTCGTGGGCACGCTCCGGTGAGGAAAGCTGACGCTGCGACCGCGGTACTGACAGCCCGTCAGGTCAGAAGGGGACCGGGGCGGTCAGTTCTTTGATGAAGTCCGGTAGTTCCGCGTCGGGGTCGTCCGCGCCGGGATAGGTGATGAACCTCAGCCCTGTGGGGGTGGTCCAGATGAACCGGCCGCGGTCTTGTTCCAGATGCCAGCCGGGCATCTGTTTGACCTGGTGGTGGAACCGGCACAGACAGCCGAGGTTCCAGTAACGGGTCCCGCCGCGCAGGACCTTGCCCTTGACCTTGGTGAACGGGATCGAGTGGTCGATGTCGCACTGGCGCGCGGGGCGCCGGCAGCCGGGGAAGCGGCAGTGCTTGTCCCGGTTCCGCACCGCGGTCTTCATCTTCGCCGTGGGCGCGTAGGTGTTCGCGTGCAGGTCGAGCAGCTCGATCGCCTCCGCTGAGAGGGCGGAGGAGGCCGGGATCTCCGGCTCGGTGGGGTCGATCCCGAGCGCCTCACCCAGGATCGCCTGGATGGTGTCGAGCTCTTGGGCGGCGATGGTGCGCTCGTCCTGGCGGGCGATCACCAGCGGCGCCTCGGCCGCCTGTTCTTTCTGGATCGCCCGGTCGTGGTGGACGCGTTCCTTGAGGGCTTTGAAGATGCGCTGCGCTTCGTCCTCGGGCATGAACAGGCACAGGGTGGCCATGCCGTCGTACTCCGGCCGGAGGTAGACGCAGCGATCCGCGCGGGCCCGCTTCTCCCGCTTGCGGACCGCGTCGGCGTCGATCGCCTTGACCTCGCGGCGGACCCGGTCCCGGAACGAGCGGCCCCCACGCTCGCGCGCCTCCGGCAACACCCGCTCTTCCAGGCGGGCGGCCTGCGCGACGTCGAGGTCCGCGCCCTCGTCGACGATCGCCTGCACCTGGACCCGGTTGACCTCCCCGCGCTCGAGGGCGGCGAAGGTCTTGGAGTAGCGGCGGGTCAACTCCATCGACACGTGGCACAGGTTCGACACCGCGGCCGGTGAGAGCTTGAGCAGGCAGCCGAGTTCGGCCTCGACCGAACGGCGCAGATATTCGGGGTCGTAATCGGCGTCCGGGTTGCGCAGTTTCCGCATCGCCACGTTCGACACCGCCCGGCACTTGGCCCCGTAGGCGGCGTTCTCCAACCGGTCCGCGTCCGCGACCTCCCAAACCAGTTCGGCGTCGGAACGGGCCGCGGTCATGTCGATCGGCGCATCCAGCGGCAGTGCCGGACCCGCCGCGTGGGCGGTCCAGAACGCATCCCGCCGCGCCTCGTAGGCGAGGAAGTCCTGGTAGGAGGCGTAGTCCGGATCCCCGGGCGAGGGCGGGCGGCCACCGGTGACCCACGGGGGCTCGCACCCCACGTCGGCCCGGTCCGGCAAGTCGATCAGCACGGAACCCCCACCCAGTTCGAACGCATGTTCTGCATATCTGCTTGAGTGCAGTAAGCCTTACCAGTCCGGGGAACTGACGATCAGTTCGCTCAACGGATGGGGGTCAGTGGCGACGGCCTGCTGGAGCAGGCGGTAGAAGAGCATGCCGCGGGCGCTGGAGTTGCGCCGGTTGAACCGGAATGCGTACTCGTCGAGGTAGCACGGCAGGTGCTCGTCGCTGACGCGGTAGTGCAGCGTGCCGGTCAGCCAGTGCTTGAGCAGCGAGGCGACCATGTGCACGCCGGGCAGCACCGTGGCGGGGTCCTCGGCGTCGTAGCCGGTGACGTACTCGTGCGTGTAGCC
>NZ_BAAAHE010000041.1 GCF_039525035.1 Sporichthya brevicatena | reverse complement strand
TAATAAAGAAATAAACCTACTTCATTTACGCTTTTTAACTAAAACTTGAAAGTTCAAAAATACAGTTCATCCCTTGATAAATAAACGTTTTTTGATACAAAAATAGCATGAACCACTCAAATCCTGGTATAATAGAATCAACGAAAAACCACTAACCAAGGAGTGTTCATGCCATGTCAATTATAACACAAACAACGCCAAACTCAGAAAAAATTTCTACCTCTGTGTCTGATTTTTTTCATCAGTTCCATGTAGCTTCTGCTCTTAAAAAATCGAATGCCGTGCACAGGAAGGGTTTCTCCGTTTCTGTTATTTTTTCGTTCCTATTAGCTTCGATCTTTACCAACGGTTCTACCTATCGGTTTTACCAAAAGCAAAAGGAACAGCTATCATTTTCAGATAAAACATTTCGCAACGTTTTGAATGATCCGCACACTCATTGGCAAAAATTACTGATCTTAGTGGCTAAATCCGTCATTACTTTCCTACGTCCATTGACGGGTGATGCCCGAAAAACCACATTTATCGTGGATGACTCCATGTATACCCGCTCGAATGCGAAAAAAGTGGAATGTGCCGCTTTACAATACGACCATGCCAAGAAAAAATATTTCAAAGGATTTCGTTATTTACAATTAGGCTGGAGTGATGGCAACAGCTTTGTCCCCGTCGCTTTTTCCTTGCTCTCCGGGAAAAGAAAGCTCCAATCTGATCTTGATATCGGGGACCAACGCACGAATAGGGGGAAACGTAAAGCTCAAGCGCTTCGTAAAGGCACAGAAGTGACACTGGAACTGCTTCGATCGGCTTTGAACCAAGGGATCCATGCGGATTATGTCTTATTCGATACTTGGTTTTCCAGTCCCAAAATGTTCCAACAGATCCGTGACCTGAAATGCCACTGCGTAGCGATGGTCAAACGTAGTCAAAAGATCTACTACCGTTATCAAGGCCAAAAGATGGATGTCAAAGAAATCTTCAAACGAAATAAAAAGCGCCGCGGTCGTTCTCGCTATCTTTTGAGTGTCCAAGTAGAAGCTGTCGTAGAAGGGAAAATCCTTCCCATTAAGTTGGTATATATTCGCAATCGCAATAAACGAAACGACTATTTGGTCTTAGCTTCGACCGATATCGATCTGACCGAAGACGAGATCATTCAGCTCTATGCTAGACGCTGGTCGGTGGAAGTCTACTTCAAGATGTGCAAACAATACTTAAAATTAGCCAAGTACCAAGGGATTTCTTATGACGGGATCTTTGCGCATACGACACTGGTAGCTATCGGTTATATGATCCTAGCGGTGCAAGAACGTGAAAGTAAAGACGACCGAACGCTTGGCGAGTTATTTTATCTTCTCATTGATGAGCTTTCCGAGCTTTCTGTATCGGAAGCCATTCTGCAATTACTCGTTTTATTCCAAGAAGCTTTTGCGGATGAATATGTTTTGGATGAAGCCGTATTAAATAACATTATCGAACAGTTCCTTGAAAAACTACCTTCCTCTATACAAAAACAGCTCAAGCAAGCAGGTTGAAGTTAATTTTGTGCATGAGATCCTTGGTATACCAAGGGATACGTATCGAAAAGTAGGTTTCAAGTTTTAGTTTTTAATACGATATCTTCTGTTGTAAC
>NZ_BAAAHE010000040.1 GCF_039525035.1 Sporichthya brevicatena | reverse complement strand
GGGGGCCGGTAGATGTCGGGGCGGGAGTTGTAGTCCGCGAGCAGCGCGGCGATGTCCACCGGGACCGACGGGTGATGCACGGTCAGGTCCGCCTTGGCCCGCGCCCGCGCCGCCGGGATCCGCTCCCCACCCTGCACCTGCACGAACCCGGAGTCCTCGTCCTCGGCCTCGTCGCTTGAGGCGGAGGCCGAGGTGGTCGGGCTCGTCTGGCTCGTCTGGCTCCCGTGCAGGTGCACGACGTAGCCGACGCGGGGGTCCTGGGTGCCGGGGCGGGTGATCAGATCGACGACGGCGTCGGCCCTGCGCTGATCCAGGGTCCGGGCATCGCCGGGGACCTTCTGCCGGGCGGCGGCATCGATCACCCCGTAGACCGCCACGGCCTCCTCGGCCGGCAGCAACAGCGAGATCCAGGCCATCCCGTCCCCCGCCGGCGACATCGAGACCCGGCGTTCGGTACGGGCCCGCTCATGCCGCTTGCGGGCGGCGGCCGGGTCGAGTTCCTCGACCCGCTTACGCACATGCCGGCCGAACGAGGCCGGGGTGGAGTTCTTCGCGCGTTCGAGGCAGTCCCGTTCGATGCGGGCGGCATCGGCGACGGACAGGTCCCGGGTCTCCTCCCACAGCACCTTCGCCGCGCGCTCGGTGATGCCCCCAGCCTCCAGTGCCTTGAGCGTCTCGGGCAGCCGACGCAGCAACCCGGAGGCGAAGTCCGACCGGGCCCGGGCGGCGGCCGGGGACAGGTGCAGCACCACGCCGAGCTCGGCGGCGGCGGAGGCCTCCGCGGCCTCGATCACCGCCTCCAGCTCCTCCCGGCTCGCACCCTCGGCCGCGGCCTCGGCGACCGCCACCGCGGCCTGCTGCGCCCGCGCCAGCGCGAACTCCGCCATCCCCCGCAACTCACTGCCATTACTCCGGGCCGCATCCGCGCGCGAGCGGACCACCCGCTGGAGCATCCCGTCGGTGGTCGCGTACTCCTGCTCCCACAACGCGAACGCGGCCGCTTCCCGCTCCCGCCACCGCGCCTCATCAGCGGCCGAGAACACGTCCTCCGCCGGCGGACCCGACGCGAACACCTCGTCCGGGACCTCGTCCCACACCCGCGCCTCAGCCTCGGCCAGCACGCGCGCCATCGTGGCTTCCTCGTGCTCGGCCGGCGGCGACTCGATCGGCTCGTGCCACAACTGCGAACGCAGCTCAGCGAGGTCGACCGCGTCGACCTCGTCCGGTTCGATCAGCTGCTCGAACATGAGTTCGAAGTCTAGCCCCGCACCGATCCGGCCGCAAGACCTTGATCACGACGATTTGGGGAGTTCACCGACGGTCCCGACGACACACGTCTCGTTCGCGCGGTCGCTCCACGCGGCAGGGGAGCGGTGGCGCAGAATGATCGCGTGAGTGAGACGCCGGACGACGAGGGTCACCAGTACGAGGACCGCCAGTTCACGGGACGGGTTCCCGGCCCGCTGAACCGGCAGTGGATGCTCGCCGCCGCCGGGGCGTTCGTGGTGGTCGCGATCGTGGCGATCGCGGGGGTCGCGAGTCTCTGGGACGAGGACCCGGACCTCGACGACCGGGCGACGGGGGCGCCGCCGCCCCGCGAGTACGGCGGGCCGCTGTGGTTCACGGTCGGCGCCTCGGACGAGACCCAGCTCGTCACCAACACGCTCCCGCGCGGGGTGCCCGGGCCGGGCTCGCCCTACAACGGCGTCGCGAAGTACCTTCCCGCGGAGAAGTGCTTCACCGACGGGACCAACCTGCTCGTCTGGCCGCGCGGCTCCCGTCCGTTGAACGACGGCGGCCGAGCCGGGGTGAACCCGGGCGACGGCGTCGACATCTTCGACGGCGACGCGTTCAGTGCCAACGCGGAGACGGTGCTTATCGAGACCGCGCAGGAGTTCCCGCCGGTGCCGGAGGCGTGTGCCCCCAGCGGCAACGCACTCTCGCTCAGCGCCGTCAGCAAGAGCTGATCCAGCCCGACCTGACTCTGCGTCAGGACGAGACGACGAGCCGGAGCAACCGCTCCACCGACCCCTCGAGCTCCGCAGCAGCGCCGGTCGGGTCGGTGGTCCACCGGGTGAGGGCCTGCAGGAACAGCCCGTCGAACGCGGCGTAGAGCGCCTTGGACGACAGCAGGGGAGTGGCGCCCGTCAGCTCGGTGTAGCGGCTCACGACCCGCCAGATCATCTGCTCGAGGCCGGCGTCGATCTCGGTCACGTCGGCCCGGAAGACGTCCTCGAACATGCTCTGGTTCCGCAGGTCGTACCAGAGGCGGTGCATCGCCGCGTCGTCGCGCAGCGTCGTCGCCATCGCCACCGCGAAGCCTCGAGCCAGTGCGTCGCCGTCGGTCGCGGAGTCCACGATCTCGTCGTAACGGCTCACGCACTCGGCCTTGTACTGCCGGACGCTGTGCGTGATCAGGTCGACCTTGTCGCGGAAGTAGTAGTGCAGGACCCCGTGCGAGAAGGCGCTGTTCGCCGCGATCTCCCGCAGGCTGGTCCGGGCGTACCCGAGTTCGGCCAACGTGGCCCGGGTGGCCGCCGCCAACTCGTCGCGGCGCGCCGTGAACTTGTCCACCAGGCGCGCCGACACCCGATCGCCGGGAACGGTCTCCGTCATGCGGCCAATGAAATCGCAGGTCAGCGCGAATTTCCAGGCTTTCTTGGGCAACTGTCAAAGAAACTCTTGACGAGTGTCCAATCGGCGGGCTTGGCTATGGCCCAGATCACTCCAGCCCCCGAGAGGAGCCCGACATGGGCGTATTCGACCTGACCGGCCGCAAGGCCCTGGTGACCGGCGGCGCGCGCGGCCTCGGCGCCGGCATGGCTGCCGCACTGGCCGAGGCGGGCGCCGCCGTCGCGATCGGCGACATCCGTGAGGACCTGGGCAAGCCCACCGTCGAGGAGCTGAAGAGCAAGGGCGCCGCGGCCGAGTTCGTCTCGCTCGACGTGACGCAGGAGGCCAGCTGGGAAGCCGCGATCGAGCAGACGGTCAGCGCCCTCGGCGGCCTCGACATCGTCGTCAACAACGCCGGCATCGAGCTCTCCAGCCTCGTCATCGACGTCGACCCCGAGGACGTCCGCCGGATGATGGACGTCAACGTCGTCGGCACGATCCTCGGCATCAAGCACGCCTTCCGCGCCATGCGTCCCGGTGGAGCGGCGGGCAACGGGGGCTCCGTCATCAACATCGCCTCGGTCGCCGCGACCATTGCCTTCCCGGCGATCGCCGGTTACTCCGGCTCCAAGTCCGCGGTCGACCGCATCACCCGCGTCGCGGCGGTCGAGTCCGGCAAGCTCGGCTACGGCGTCCGCGTCAACTGCGTGTACCCGGGCCTCGTCCCGACCGAGATGGGCATGAAGCTCGCCCAGGACATCGTCGACATCGGCCTGGCCGCCGACGTCCCCGGCGCCGTCCAGCTCGTCGTCGAGCAGACCCCACTGGCGCGCCTCGGCGAGGTCGGCGACATGGCCGACGTCGTGGTCTTCCTCGCCTCGGACGCTTCCCGTTTCGTCACCGGCGCCGGCATCCCCGTCGACGGCGGTATGGGGACCTGACACCCCGTCATCATCCGCGCCACCCACCCAAGAAGGGTCGTCCCACATGAGTGACAAGCCGGTCGTCGTCTACGGCGCCAGCGGATACACCGGTCGCCTGGTCTGCGAGTACCTGCGCGAGCTCAACGTTCCGTTCATCGCCGCCGGCCGCAGCAAGGAGAAGTTGCAGGCGGGTCTGGACACCGTCCCGGGTCTGGAGACCGCCGACTACGAGATCGCCGAGGTCGAGCACACGCCGGAGGCGCTGGCCAAGCTCCTCCAGGGTGCGAAAGCCATGTGCAACATGGTGGGCCCGTTCGCCGAGTTCGGTCCGGCCGCCGTCGAGGCCTGCCTCGAGGCCGGCGTCCACTACATGGACACCACCGGCGAGCAGGACTGGATGATCCGGTGCCGCGACGCCTACGGCGCCAAGTTCGCCGAGAAGGGCCTGCTCCTCTCGCCGGGCATCGCGCAGATGTACACGACCGGTGAGATCGCGGCGAACTACTGCCTTGAGAACCCGGGACTGGACACCCTCGACATGTCGGTGTTCTGGAAGGGCCAGCCCACCATCGCCTCGACGGCGACGATCGTGCAGAACGCGGTCCTGTCCAAGGCGTACTACCTGGAGGACAACAAGCTCGTCGAGTGGCCGGCCGACGCCGGGCTCTACCAGCTCACCGTCCCCGGCCAGCACGAGCTGGGTCTGGCCCTGCCGTGGGGCGGCACGTCGTCGCCGATCTGGTTCCAGAACGACCCCCGCGTCGCCACCTGCAAGGTGCTCGGCGGCGTCATCAACCGGCCGCTGATGGAGGCCGTGCCCGGGCTCGTCGCCCAGATGCTCGAGCTCACCGCGGGCAAGTCGCTGGAGGAGACCCGGCAGATCCTCGCCGGCGTCGCCGCCCAGGTGAACAACGCCTACCCGCCCCGCGAGAACCCGCGCATCAACATCTCGATCGACTCGGTCTACGCGTCCGGCCCGCTGGCCCGCGCGCACTGCGTCATCTACGGCAACTGCAACTACAAGCAGACCGGTCTGCTCCAGGCGTGGTCCGCCTCCCAGGTGCTCCACGACGCCCCGCGCAAGGTCGGCTTCGCCTCGGCCTGCCAGGCGTTCGGCCACCGCAAGCTCCACGGTGTGCTGCGCTCGTTCGGCCTGAGCATGGAAGCCATCACGACCTACAACGGCTGACCAACGGCTGACGAACGGCGGGCCGCTGCAGCGCAGCGGCCCGCCTTCGGCTGTGCGGGTAGCAGAAAGAAGATCTTGCGGCTCAGGGCGTGAAGTCGATCCGCACGACCTCGGGCATCCCGCGCCGGATCACCGGGAACGACCGGCCGAGGGGGAGCAGCACCTTCGTCATCAGGCCCGGACCGCCGGCCGGCGCGACCGAGCGCACCGACGCGATGTCCGGTGACAGCCGCCGGATCCGTTCGTGGTCGCCCGCGTTCAGGCCGTGCGGCATGGCGGGCGCCCGGTACCCGTTCGGAGCACGGATCAGGCCGCGCCGGCTCAGCCAGGAGAACCAGACCGGCACGGTGTCGAACAGGAACACGCCCCGCCGGAACCTTTCCGCGCAGCGCACGATCAGCGCGTCGACCTCCGGCGGCGGCAGGTACATCAACAGACCCTGCGCCACGACCACCACACGGTCCGTCGGTCCGACGACCCCGTCGGCGGTCAGGGCCGCGTACCAGGCCTCCTCGAGCGCCGACCCGGCGAACAGCCGACGCCGCGGCGGGTCCTCACCGACGAGCTTGCGCCGGACCTCCGCCGTCTCCGGCAGGTCGACGGTGAACCAGCGCACCCGCCCGTTGTCGACGCGCCAGAACTGCGTCTCCAGGCCCTCGCCGAGCGCGACCACGACCGCGTCGGGGTCGGTGGCGAGCACCCCGAGCACCTCGCGGTCGAAGGTCAGCGCCCGCTCGCCGAGGTAGCCCTCCATCCCGGTCGTCCGCCCGCCGAAGCGCTGCTCGAACGGGAAGTCGATCGCCGCGACCAGCTCCGCGGCCTTCGGGTCGTGCAGCAGGGCCTTGGGCCGCGCGGCGTCACGCGCGCGGTGGTAGAGCGTCCACAGCGTCGTCTCCGGCACCCCCTGCAGGGTGACCGGCAGCGGCGCCGGCGTCGCGTCGTCCGTCAAGACGCCGGCGCCACCGGCGGCGCGGGCGGCTGGGCGGAGCGGATCCAGTACTCGTTGAGGGCGTTGTTCGTCTTGATGAACCAGATGAAGGGCCCGACGAGGATCAGGATGCCCGGGATGTACCAGGCACCGGTCGCGCCGCTCACCGGTTTCGGCGCGCCGCGCAGCTCGTACATCTTCCCGACCTCGGCCGAGGTGAGGAACGGCGAGGCGAAGCCGAAGACGACGGCGATGACGAGGGCCAGACCGCCCCCGAGACCGTTGCCGCTGTGCCGCTTCATCTCCTCGTGAACCTGGTAGTACCAGACCAGCCCGTAGATCCCGAACGTCACGAAGAACAGCAGGATCGACTTGCCGGTCGGGCGCACCTGGCCCAGCGCACCGAGCGGTGCCTGGTAGTACCCGCCCGGGCCGACGGTGCCGTACGGCGCGCCGTACCCGGGGGGCGGCCCGTAGCCGGGCGGCGGCTGCTGCCCGTACCCGGGCGGGGGCTGCTGGCCGTACCCCGGCGGCTGGGCGTACCCCGGCGGCTGGCCCTGGTCCGGCGCGGGCGGCTGCCCGTACGCCGGGGCCGGGGCGCCCCAGGCCGGCGGCTGCTGGCCGTACGGGGGAGCGGGCTGACCCGCCGCGGGCGGCGCGGCGTAGGGGTCGGACGGGGCCGCGGGGTCCGGAGTGCCCGGCGGGTTCCACGGCTGCTGAGGATCGGACACGGACCGGCCTCCTACGAGTTGCACCAGCGACCTCGCTCACGCTAGCGCCGCTTGTCACAATGGGACCAGCGATCAAGAACGCCGCGCGGACGGAAAGACAGGGCACTGCATGACTGACGGGGCGGCAGGCGGCAAGAGCGCCGACGACCTCGAGCGCTTGCTGCTCGGGGGAGACCCGGACATCTCGCTGGCTGCGTTGGCCGAGGCCGCGGGGCTCTCGCCCGAGGTGGCCAGCTTGTTCTGGCACGCCCTCGGCTTCCCCGACACCGAGCCCGCCGGCCGCATGTTCACGCGCGGCGACAAGGACGCGATCGTCACCCTCGCCCGGCTGATCACCGACATCGGCTCCGACGAGGAGTTCGTCGTCGGGCTGATCCGCGCGATGGGCCACCAGATGGCCCGCCTCGCCATGTGGCAGGTCATCGCCATGGTCGAGCAGATGAGCGACCAGGCCGGCGACGCCGAGGCCGGCGCCGAGCGTGCGGTCAACTTCCTCTACGAGCATGTGGACGACTTCGGTCCGCTGCTGGTCTACGCCTTCCGCCGCCACCTCGCGGCCGTGGTCAAGTGGCGCCTCGACCGCGTCACCGAGGACGCGCGCCGGATGCGTCTGTCGGTCGGGTTCGCGGACATGGCGGGCTACACCCGGCTCAGCCGGAACATGGACCCCCTCGAGCTGGCGCGCCTGGTCAACCGGTTCGAGACCGTCGCCTCGGACGTCGTCCTGCGCCAGGGCGGCCGGGTCATCAAGACCGTGGGCGACGAGATCCTGTTCGCGTCCGACACCGCGGTCCAGGCCGTCGACATC
This sequence comes from Sporichthya brevicatena, assembly GCF_039525035.1. Lineage (NCBI taxonomy): Bacteria > Bacillati > Actinomycetota > Actinomycetes > Sporichthyales > Sporichthyaceae > Sporichthya > Sporichthya brevicatena. The sequence continues at coordinate 64,403 of NZ_BAAAHE010000040.1, read as the reverse complement.
GGGCTCGACCTGGCCGACGCCATGGACACCGACCCGATGCTGCCGCAGGTCCGCGTCGGGGTGGCGACCGGTGAGGTCGTCGCACGCATGGGTGACGTCTACGGCCCGACGGTCAACCTCGCCAGCCGCCTGACCAGCCTGTCGAATCCGAGCCGGGTTCTGATCGAAGGCAACACCGCCGCCGCGATCGCCGAGGCGCCCCACCTCGAGGCCGCCACCCTCGGCGAGGCGGTCCTCCAGGACTTCGGGACCGTCCACATGTTCGGTGTCCGCCGCAACTGAGGTCCCGCTCTCGATCGGCCACGGCGATCTTCGCCGCAGAGCTTCACTGCCGGGCAACACAGGTGAAACACACACCGGCCACTCTGGTCCCGCGAGACCTTCCGAACCTGCGGTGGTCGCGGTCGGCAGGCGGGGGCCCATCCGATCGCTCGTACCACCCAGGCCGGGCGTGCCGCCGGCCCCACCGCGTCCTGTGGGCGGGCGGCACGCCCGAACCTCTCCCCAGGGCCGCCGAGGGGCGATCTATAAGGTCGGCGCGTGAGCGGGGAGGGAACGACGACAGCGCATCCGGACCGGATCCTCACGCTGCCCAACCTGCTGAGCTTCCTGCGGCTGGCCGGCGTCCCGCTGTTCCTCTGGCTGATCCTGGGCCCCGAGCGCGACGGCCTCGCGCTGCTGGTCCTGATGTTCTCCGGGTTCACGGACTGGGCCGACGGGTACCTCGCCCGCCGGCTGAACCAGACCAGCCGCCTCGGGCAGCTCCTCGACCCCGCCGCGGACCGGCTCTACATCCTCGCCACGCTGGTCGGGCTCACCGTCCGCGACATCGTCCCGCTCTGGCTCACGCTCGCCCTCGTGGGGCGCGACCTGGTGCTGCTCGGGTGTGTCCCGACCCTGCGGCGCCTCGGCTACGGTCCGGCCCTCCCCGTCCACTACCTGGGCAAGGCCGCGACCTTCAACCTGCTGTACGCCTTCCCGTTCCTGCTCCTCGGGGACGGGACCGGCGAGATGACGACGGTCCAGACAGTGGCGAACGTCCTCGGATGGGCTTTCGCTATCTGGGGTAGCGGGCTGTACTGGTGGGCCGGCGTGCTCTACCTCGTCCAGGTCCGGAACCTGGTCGAGGCGGACCGCCGGGCCTGACCGACCGGCTCGGGACGGGAGGTACGCAGTGAAGGCCGTCGTGATGGCCGGCGGAGAGGGCACGCGCCTGCGCCCGATCACGGCCTCCATGCCGAAGCCGCTGCTGCCCGTCGTCAACCGCCCCGTCATGGAGCACGTGCTGCGGCACCTGCGGCATCACGGCTTCACCGACGTCGTCGTCACCGTCCAGTTCCTCGCCTCGCTGGTGCGCAACTACTTCGGCGACGGCGAGGAACTCGGGATGTCGATCACGTACGCGACCGAGGAGGTGCCGATGGGCACCGCCGGGAGCGTCAAGAACGCCGAGGACGCGCTGCGCGACGACACGTTCCTCGTCATCTCCGGCGACGCCCTCACCGACGTCGACCTCTCCGAGGTGATCCGCTTCCACCGGGAGCGCGAGGCGATGGTGACCGTCTGCCTGACGCGCGTCGCGAACCCGCTCGACTTCGGCATCACGATCCTCGACGACAACGGCCGCGTGGAGCGCTTCCTCGAGAAGCCGAGCTGGGGCCAAGTCTTCTCCGACACGGTGAACACCGGCATCTACGTGATGGAACCGTCGGTCTTCGAGTACGTGCCGATCGGCGAGCCGTCCGACTGGTCGGGTGACATCTTCCCGCTCCTGCTCAAGGAGGGGCTGCCCGTCTACGGCTACGTCGCCGACGGGTACTGGGAGGACGTCGGCACCCACGAGAACTACCTGAAGGTGCAGGCCGACGTGCTCTCCAACGCCGTCGAGACCGCCGATCAGGACGGGTTCGAGATCCGCCCCGGCATCTGGATCTGCGAGGGCGCCGAGGTCGACCCGAGCGTCGAACTGCGCCCCCCGCTGTTCATCGGCGACTACGCGAAGGTCGAGGCCGGCGCCACCCTGCGCGAGTTCACCGTGATCGGCAGCAACGTGGTCGTGAAGAGCGGCGCGTTCCTCGACCGCGCCGTCATCCACGACAACGTCTACATCGGCCCCGGCACGAACCTGCGCGCCTGCGTCGTCGGCAAGAACACCGACGTGATGCGCGGGGCGCGGGTCGACCAGGGCGTCGTCATCGGCGACCACTGCCTGATCGGCGAGGAGGCGATCATCGCCGCCGGGGTGAAGATCTACCCCTCGAAGACGATCGACGCCGGCGCCGTCGTCAACCAGAACGTCATCTGGGAGGCCCGTGGCCAGCGCGCCCTGTTCGGGCCGCGCGGCGTCTCCGGCATCGTCAACGTCGAGATCACGCCCGAGCACGCCGTCCGCCTCGCGAGCTCCTACGCGACGACGTTGAAGAAGGGCGACACCGTCCTCACCGCTCGCGACGGCTCCCGGGCCGCCCGGGCGCTCAAGCAGTCCGTCATCTCGGCCCTGCAGGCGGCGGCCATCAACGTCCGCGACCTCGAGATGCAGCCGCCGCCGGTCGCCCGGCTGGAGGCGACCCGCGGTCACGCCGGCGGCGTCCTGATCCGGACAACTCCCGGCATTCCGGACAGCGTCGACATCCAGTTCATCGACGCGACCGGCGCCGACCTGTCCGCCGCGCACCGTCGTCGCGTCGAACGCGTCTTCTCCCGGCAGGAGTACCGCCGCGCGTTCCCGGGCGAGATCGGCGACCTGACCTTCCCCGGCCGCGTCGTCGAGCACTACGTGAAGCAGGTCCTGGCCACCGTCGACACCTCCGGCGTCCCGCACCGGGACGACACCCCGGACATGAAGGTCGTCGTTGACGCCGGCAACGGCGCGGCCGGACTGCTGCTGCCACGCGTGGTCGGCGGGCTGGGCGTCGACGTCCTCACGGTGAACATGGGCATCGACGAGGCCCGCCCGACGCAGACGCCGGAGGACAAGGCGCGTTCCCTCGCCCGCCTCGGCGAGCTCGTCGCCTCCTCGAAGGCTGCCTTCGGCGTCTACTTCGACCCGCTGGGGGAGCGCATCTCCCTCGTCGACGAGCGCGGCGTCGCGGTCGCCGACGACCGCGCACTGCTCGTCGTCATGGACCTGATCGCGGCCGAGCGCCGGGGCGGACGCATCGCCCTGCCCGTCACGACCACCCGCGTCGCGGAGAAAGTCGCCGGCTTCCACGGCGTCGAGATCGCCTGGACCGCGACGTCCTCGGACGACCTGGCCCGCGCGGTCACCGACCCGCGGCTGATCCTCGGCGGCGACGGCCGCGGCGGCTTCGTCATCCCCGAGGTCGGCAATGCCGTCGACGGGACGGCCGCGTTCGTCCGCCTGGTCGGCCTGATCGCCCGCACCCAGCTGACGCTGAGCCAGATCGACGCCCGGATCCCGCGCGCCCACGTCGAGTACCGCGTGCTGCCGACCCCCTGGGCGCTCAAGGGCAAGGTCATGCGCGCGGTCGTCGAGGCCGCCGGCCACCGCACGATCGACACCACCGACGGCGTCCGCGTCGTGCAGCGCGACGGCAGCTGGGTCATGGTGCTGCCGGACCCGTCGGAGGCGACCACCCACCTGTGGGCGGAGGCCGACAACGACGTCGACGCCGCCGCGCTCGCGGAGGAGTGGTGCCAGGTCGTCGAGCGCGCCGCAACCTGACCTGCAACCTGACCAGCAACCTGACCTGCCACCCGACCTGCCCCCGGAACGCGCCGCCGACCACTCCCGCGCCGGGCCGACGCGCCGTGGAACGATGACGGCATGAACGATGCGTCGACGCGCCGCCCCGACGCGTCGATGTCGCTGCTGTCGGACCTGATGTCCAACACCCTCGACGAGGGCTACCGGCGGGAGGCCGCGCGGCGGGCCGCCGTCGCGGCCGCGGGACTGTCGGACCAGCCCGTGCGCAGCGGACCGGGACGCTCCGGCCGGCGTGCCGGAGTCGCACTCGTCGTCGTGCTCGCGTTCGCCGGCCTCGTCCTCACCGTCGCGGCGCAGCAGACCCGCGCGAACGCCCCGGCCGTCGCCCAGGCCCGCAACGAGCTGATCGAGCGGGTCCGCGCCGAGACCGAGCAGGCGGACGACCTCTACGACCGTCTGGTGGCCCTGCGCTCCGAGGTCGACGGCCTCCGCGACGTCGCGCTCGCCGCGACCTCCGCCGGCTCGGCCGCGCGGTCCGACCTCGAACGGCTCTCGGCGCTCGCCGGCGTGACCGCGGTCCGCGGACCCGGCATCAAGGTCGTCGTCGACGACGCCCCCTCGGCCAACCTGCGGTCCGGGACCGGCCGGGTGCTCGACACCGACCTGCAGCGCCTGCTGAACGGCCTCTGGGCCGCCGGCGCCGAGGCCATCAGCGTCAACGGGCAGCGGCTGACCCAGCTGACCGCGGTCCGGTCCGCGGGCGACGCGATCCTCGTCGCCTACCGCCCCCTGAGCCCGCCGTACGTCGTGCTCGCGATCGGCAACCCGAACGACCTGGAGGTCGACTTCGTGGACGGCCCCGGCGGCCGCTGGTTCCACACCCTTGCGGGCTTCGGGATCCGGTTCACCGTCACCACCGAGAAGGACCTCCGGCTCCCCGGCGCGACCGGGGTGACCCTGCGGAACGCGGTGCTCGCCACGTCCGGCGCGACGACCGGCGCGACGACCGACGCGACGACCACCCCCACGCCCCCCCCCACCCCCGGAGCCACGCCCGCCCCCACGCCCGGTCCCACGTCCGGAGCGACGCCCGGCCCGAGCCCGGTCCCGACCGCGACGGGGGCCGCCTCGTGATCGGTGCGCTCGGTCTCGTCATCGGCATCGCCCTGGGGCTGATCTTCGACCCGACGGTGCCGGTGTGGATGCAGCCCTACCTGCCCATCGCGGTGGTCGCCGCCCTCGACGCCCTCTTCGGCGCGCTGCGGGCGCTGCTCGACGGCATCTTCAGCGACAAGGTCTTCGTCGTCTCGTTCATCGCGAACGTGCTCGTCGCGGTCCTCGTCGTCTTCATCGGCGACCGACTCGGCGTCGGCGGACAGCTGACGACCGGCATCATCGTCGTGCTCAGCATCCGGATCTTCTCCAACGTCGCCGCGATCCGGCGGCACCTGCTCTCGGCCTGACATGACCACCCCTCCCGAGAACCCGCGCCCCGAGGACCAGCCGGACGCGAGCCTGGACTACGGCTCGGGCCCGGCACCGGACAGCTCGGCACCGGACAGCTCGGCACCGGACAGCTCGGGCGAGGACGAGACGCTCCTCATCGCCGGCTACAAGGTCGGCGGTCGGCCGGCGCCGGCCGACGAGGGGAGCGAGGCCCCCGCGGCCCCGCCGGTCTCGTCGACGCTGCCCCGGGGCGAGCAGTCGTTCAGCCCGCCCCCGGCCGGGTTCCGCGGGCTGCTCGCCGCGTTGCGTGTCCGGCGCGCGGCACCGACGCAGGTGATGATCGCCGTCCTGTGCGGTCTGCTCGGCTTCTTCGCCGTCGTGCAGCTGCGGCTGCAGGCCGACGACAACAACCTGCGCTCGGCGCGGCAGAGCGACCTGATCCGCATCCTCGACGACCTCAACGACCGCTCGGAGCGTCTCGACAGCGAGATCCGCGACCTGGAGCAGCGCAAGGCGGAGCTGCAGTCCGGGTCGGACCGGTCGAAGGCGGCACTGACCGAGGCCCAGGGCCGGCGGGCCGTCCTCGGCATCCTCGCCGGGACCGTCGCGGCCAAGGGACCGGGCATCGCGCTGCGCATCGAGGACCCCCAGCAGAAGGTCGACGCGGCCGTCCTGCTGGATGCCCTGCAGGAGCTCCGCGACGCCGGCGCCGAGGCCGTGCAGATCAACGACATCCGCGTCGTCGCCGGCACGGACTTCCTCGATTCCGGGCCCGGCAGCGTCCGGATCGACGGGCAGACGGTGACCGCGCCGTACCTGTTCAAGGTCATCGGCGACCCGGATACCCTCGTGCCCGCGTTGCGGATCCCCGGCGGGGTGTTCGCGGTGCTGGACGAGCGGGGCGCGATCCCCTCCGTCGAGACCCGCAAGCAGATCACGGTGGACGCGACGCGTCCGGCCGCGGACCTCGACTACGCCCGGCCGAGTGAGAACAACTAGGAGCGAGAGGCCGCGATGTCCGTCCCCGACGACCTGAAGTACACCGCCGAGCACGAGTGGGCGCAGCTCACCGACGGCGGGACGGTGCGCGTCGGGATCACCGACCACGCACAGTCCCAGCTCGGCGACATCGTCTTCGTCTCGCTGCCGCAACCCGGCGACAAGATCGAGGCCGGCTCGCCCTGCGGCGAGCTCGAGTCGACCAAGAGTGTGAGCGAGATCTACGCGCCGGTCTCCGGCGAGATCGTGGCGGTCAACTCGGCGATCGAGACCGCTCCCGAACTGGTCAACGCGGAGCCCTACGGTGGCGGCTGGATGTTCGAGGTCCGGCCCGACGACACGGCCGCGCTCGACGATCTGTTGTCGGCGTCGGAGTACGCCACATCCATCGAGTGATCTCGTCGGTTGACCCTCGAATCTCGGGCACATAAGTTTCGTGGACGCTCAACCTCAGGTACAGGGAAAGGCCGGAGCAATGTTCTGCAGCCAGTGCGGCCACCGGCCTCCCGACGACGCTCGGTTCTGCCCGAACTGTGGCTCCGCGCTGCCCTCGGCCGGGTCGGACGGCGTCGACAACACGTCGAGCATCTCGATCGCGGGACTCGAGGTGGAGGCCGAGGCCGGCCTGCTCTCACCCGGCGACCAGGCGGCCGTCGACGCGCTGCCCCCGGGCTCGGCGCTGCTCATCGTGCAGCGCGGTCCGCAGTCCGGCAGCCGGTTCCTGCTCGACTCCGACACGGTCCGCGCGGGCCGGCACCCGGACAGCGACATCTTCCTCGACGACGTGACCGTCTCCCGTCGGCACGCGGACTTCCACCGCGTCGGCGACGGGTCCTTCCGGGTGAAGGATGCGGGCAGCCTCAACGGCACCTACGTCAACCGCGAGCGGATCGAGGAGGCCGTCCTCTCCGGCGGCGACGAGGTCCAGATCGGCAAGTACCGACTCGTCTTCTTCGCCTCGGCGCCGGGGGCACCGGGTGAAGGGGCCGGTTCGGAGAGCTCCAGTTGAGCGCGCCGGCACCGGCCGAGGGGTCGCACCTGAGCATCGGCGAGGTGCTCAACCGCCTGCGCCCCGACTTCCCCGACCTGACGATCTCCAAGATCCGCTTCTACGAGGCCGCCGGTCTCGTCGAGCCGGCCCGCACGCCGGGGGGTTACCGCAAGTTCTCGGCCCAGGACGTCGAGCGGCTGCGGTACGTCCTCACCGCCAAGCACGCGCACTACCTGCCGCTCCGGGTCATCAAGGACCAGCTCGAGGCCATCGACCGCGGCAACGGCGAGCTGGCCGAGGCGGCCCTGCCGGACACCGGGCTGCGTTTCGACCTCACCCCGTCCGAGGTGCGTCTCACCCGCGAGCAGATGCTCGAGGAGACGGGCCTGGACGCGGAGCAGCTGGCCGCGATCGAGGAGTCCGGCCTGCTGCACCGGCGCCGGGGCGGCTACTACGACGGTGACGACGTGAGCATCGCGCGCATCGTCGCCGAGCTGGGCCGGTACGGGCTCGAACCACGGCACCTGCGCTCGTTCAAGGGCGCTGCGGACCGCGAGGTCGGTCTGGTCGAACAGCTCGTCGTGCAGCCCAACACGCGGCGGCGGGGGAGCGCCGGACTCGAGCGCAGCCGCGACACGGCGGCCGAGATCGCCACCCGCCTCGCGCGACTTCATGCGGCCCTTCTCCAGGCTGGTCTTCGGCACACCCTGAGCCCCTGAGCCCGGGTACTGTGGCGGATGTGAACCAGCTCGACGTCGTCGGTGTCCGCGTGGAAATGCCCGCCAATCAGCCGATCGTTCTCCTGCGCGAGATGGCGGGGGAGCGCTACCTGCCGATCTGGATCGGTGCCGTCGAGGCGACCGCCATCGCGTTCGCCCAGCAGGGTGTCGTGCCGGCCCGGCCGATGACCCACGACCTGTTCCGGGACGTGCTGCAGGCGCTCGGTCAGGAGCTTCAGCAGGTCCGTATCACCGGCCTGCGGGACGGTGTGTTCTACGCCGAGCTGCACTTCTCGGGTGGCATCGAGGTCAGCGCCCGCCCGTCCGACGCGATCGCGCTCGCCCTGCGGACCGGCACCCCGATCTTCGGCAGCGAAGAGGTCCTCGACGAGGCCGGGATCGCGATCCCGGACGAGCAGGAGGACGAGGTCGAGAAGTTCCGCGAGTTCCTCGACCAGATCTCTCCCGAGGACTTCGACACGTCCGGCTGAGCCCGGCGACCCCACCGCCTGCGTCTCGACGGTGAGCTGGACTCAGTCACATCAGTAACAACTGCCCCACCAGCACCACGCTGGATCGGCGAGTTGCGTTGACGGGTCCCGGCACCCCGCTTACCGTCAAGGAGTCAAACGTCCCCGGTGTAATTACGAGCACCGGGAGAGGGCAGGAGGCGCCGTGAGCGACACCCCGGGCACCCCCGCGACCGGCACCGCGCCGGACACGCGCGCAGTGCTGGCAGCGGGCGAGCAGGGCCTGCTGTTCGAGCCCGAGATCACCTCGCTGACCGAGGAGATCGGGTACCGCGGCCCGACGGCCTGCGCCGCGGCCGGCATCACGTACCGGCAGCTCGACTACTGGGCCCGCACCGGCCTGGTCGAGCCGAGCATCCGCCCGGCCACCGGCTCGGGGACGCAGCGGCTCTACGGCTTCCGCGACATCCTCGTCCTGAAGATCGTCAAGCGACTGCTCGACGCCGGCGTCTCGCTCCAGCAGATCCGCCAGGCCGTCAGCCACCTCGCCGACCGGGGGGTCTCCGACCTCGCGACGCTCACCCTGATGAGTGACGGCGCGACCGTCTACGAGTGCAGCTCCCCGGACGAGGTCGTCGACCTGCTCCAGGGCGGCCAGGGCGTGTTCGGCATCGCCGTCGGCCGCGTCTGGCAGGAGGTGGAGGGCTCGCTCGCCGAGCTCCCCGGCGAGCGTCCCGACGCGACGGGGGACGTCGCGACCGACGAGCTCGCCCAGCGCCGGGCCCGCCGCACCGGCTGAGCCGGCCCGGCGGGATCTCCCGTCGCGGACTGCCCCCGCGGGACTGTCCCCGCGGGGCGCTCAGGCCCCGGCGGGGAAGTTGACCGCGAGGACCGGCGAGGTCGTCGGCCGGTCCGAGCCACCCGCGGGTTCCTCGGTGACCGCCAGCGCGGTCGCCCGGTCCGGGAAGCCCTTCATCACGCGCGTCGTGTTGCGGCCGTCGGTGTCGAAGGTGCCGACGGACCGGACCGACGAGCCCGGGCCGAGCAGCCAGATCTGGTAGGTCCGGCCCGCACCCGGGTCCCGCAGGCCGTGCGCCATGAAGACCATGGCGCCCGCGCTGCGCGACATCATCACGGCCGCCGTGGCGTCGCCGGCCTTCGCCGACACCGACTGCGCGTCGGGGGCGGTCTGCACGGCGGCGATCAGCTCAGTGCGCCGGCGGAGCTCGGAGTTCTCCTCGTTCAGCGTCAGCGCCCAGGTCCCGACACCGAGCGCGACGACGGCGACCGCGGCGGCCGCGCCCAGGGTCCACTGGCGGACCCGCGAGTCACGGCGGCCCCGGCGGCGGCCCGCGGACTCCAGCGGAGTCACGACCGGGGGCAGCTGGCGCGTCGTGGCAACCTCGGCCATCACCCGCTCGCGGAAGCCGGGCGGCGGGGTCTCGGCGGCGGCGATGCCCAGCACGTTCGCGGTGGCGGTGAGTTCGGCCACCTCCTCCCGGCACTGCGCACAGCTGTCGAGGTGGACGGCGAACTCCTCGGCCTCGGCAGGGTCGAGGGCGCCCATCGCGTAGGCGCCGCTGAGCAGGTGCAGGTCGGCACCGGTGTTCGAGGAACTCATGCCGTCACCCCCAGGCAGTCGCGCAGGCGGATCAGTCCGTCCCGCATGCGGGTCTTCACGGTGCCGAGCGGCACGTCGAGGAGTTCACCGACCTCGCGGTAGGTGTAGCCCCCGTAGTAGGCCAGTCCGACGGACTCGCGCTGCAGGTCGGTGAGCGTGCCCAGGCAGCGCCGGACCGCTTCCTTCTCCAGCCGGGTCTCGACGGCCTCGGAGACGTCGTCGTAGGCGGGCTCGTAGGACTGCGGCGCCAGGCGACGCGTGCGGTCGGTGGCGGCCTGCTCCGAGCGGACGCGGTCCACCGCGCGGCGGTGGGCCATCGTCAGGATCCAGGACATGCCCGAGCCCTGGTTCGCGTCGAAGCGGGAGGCGGTCTGCCAGACGGTGACCAGCACCTCCTGGGCGACCTCCTCGGACTGCGCGGGGTCGCGCAGGACGCGGCGGATCAGTCCGTAGACCGGTCCGGAGACGCGGGTGTAGACCGCCTCGTACGCGGCGGTGTCGCCCCGCGCCACGCGGACCAGGAGGTCCTCGAGGCGCTCGGGGGCGTCCGCCGGCACCGTGCGGGCCGTGGGCAGCGGGACAGGACCGGAGCTCATGTCCGATCTTCGGGGCCGGAAGCCGCCCGGATTGGTGTCCATGTCGGTCGGGCCGGCCCGCCTCAGTTGCTGCGGAAGGCCACCTCGAGGGCGTCCACCGCCCCGATCATCGCGGCGAGCTGGGCTCGCAGGCGTTCCTCGACGGTCTCGGCCGGGATCGCGCCCTTCGTCACGTTCTTGAGGAACGTCGACACCGTGCCCAGGTAGGTGTGGAGGGCCTCCGCGGCGGTGCGCCGGACCTCCAGGTCCCCGTCGAGCAGCCCGCGCGTGTAGTTCTCCAGGTCACGGAGGTGGATGCGCCAGCCCTGGAGGAACTCGGCCTCCTTGAACGGCCCGCCGACGTCCTTCACCAAGTCGGCGATCTGCTTGGAGTTGTCGTCGAGGCTGACCTGGACGCGGCGGTAGTTCGTGCCGACCAGCCCGGCCGAGCCCGCCTTCACCGCGACCTGGAAGGCCATGACGGTCAGGTAGGAGTGACCGGTCATCGTGGCGGTGAGGTTCGCGCGCAGCTCGGCGGCCTTGTCGGTGACGCTGCCCTTGCGGTCGGTCGCCGCGGCGAGGCCGGCGGCGAGACGCTGGGAGATCTCCGGCATCGCGTCGGCCGCCTCGCGCAGGGCGACGAAGCTCTCGCCGTCCCGGCTCGCGAGGCCCTCGATCGCCTCGGTGATCGCGTCGAGGTAGTCGCCGAGGTCGGTGCGCACGGTGTACGAGGACAGCCGGCTCTTGGTGATCGCCCGGAAGTACTGGCCGGCCTGGGACGCCCAGCCGTCGAGCTGGCGGCGGGCGGTCCGCTGGTCGTTCTCGTTGCGGCCCCGCGCGGCGAGCGCGTAGTCGGTCAGCAGGCCGACGTGCTCGCGCCAGGACTTCGCGAAGTCGTACTCGTCGAGGTCGAACGGCGGTTCGGTCGCGGTCGGGCGAGGGGAGGGGGACTCCTTCTTGCCCTTCTTCCCCTTGTCGCCCGGGTTGGCCGGCGGCGCACTCGGCGGCGGGGTGTCCGCGGTCGGCGCGAGTCGGGCCGTCCCCTTGCCGCCGCGACCGCCCTTCCCGGTGGACTCGGCCGCGAGCGAGCGCACCAGCTTGATCAGGGCCGTCGAGTTCGTCTCGACCGCGGCCCAGGCCGCCTCGGACTGCTTGCTCTTGCGGTCGGTCTGGTAGACGGTGCTGACCGCCGACCCCACCGCGTACACGTGGGTGGCCAGCCGGGACGTCAACTCCGCCGCCAGGTCGGAGGCGGGGGACTTCACGTCTCCGGAGAGCTTGTCCGCCTTCGCGATGCCGCGCGCGAGCACCAGAGCCAGGTCCGGAGCCTGCGCGGCCGCGTCCACCGCCCCGCTGTACGGGTCCGGGTAGGCCGACGGCGTGATCGCGAGGCCCAGATCCGGCGCGGTCGCTGCCGTGGTCGAGTCCGGGCCCGGCGTCGAGGTCCCCCCGTCGCCGCCGCAGGCCGGGACGGTCCCGAGGACCGCCAGGGTGATCCCGGCGGCGAGGACACGCCGGGAACGGAACCGCCATCTGTCGCGCACGGGCGAATTCTGCCGTACCGCCCTGACCCGGCTGCCAGGGGCGAAGCCGGGCACCCGGGGAAGAATGACGTCGACACCGTTCCCCGGGAGGTTTCATGTCGCAGGTTCCGTCCGGCCCCGCTGCCGCCGACGACCTCGGCCCGGTGCTGTGGCAGGCCTCGCCCGAGCGTGCCGCGGCGTGCACCATGACGCGGTTCCTGACCTGGCTGTCCGAGCGTGAGGGCCGGGACTTCCCGGACCACGACTCGATGTGGGCCTGGTCGGTCGAGGAGACCGACCGGTTCTGGGCCGCCATGTGGGACTTCGTCGACATGCGGTCGCCGACCCCGTGGACCGCGGTCCGCGAGGGCGACACCATGCCGGGCGTCCGCTGGTTCCCCGGGGCGAGCGTCAACTTCGCCGAGCGATGTTTGCGGCCGGGCGCGGACGACGATCCGGCGCTGATCTGCCTGAAGGAACCGGCCGCGGGCGGGCAACTGGAGCCGCGCACGATCACGCGCGGGCAGCTCCGGCGTGACGTCGCCGCACTCGCGGCCTGGCTCCGCTCCGTCGGCGTCCGGCCGGGGGACCGGGTGGCGGCGTACCTGCCGAACATCGAGCACGCCGTGATCGGGTGCATGGCCGCCGCGTCGGTCGGCGCGGTGTGGGCGCTGCTCTCGCCCGACTTCGGTTCCGAGGGCACGATCGCGCGCCTCTCGCAGCTCGAGCCCACCGTGCTGCTCGCCGTCGACGGCTACCACTGGCAGGGCCGGACGATCGACCGCCGCGACGTCGCCGTCGAGCTGGCGGCCAGCCTTCCGACGGTGCGTCAGGTCGTCCAGGTCTCCTACGCGTTCCCCGGCGAGCCACTGCCGGGCTACGCGGCCGACGGGCCGGCGGTGACCGCCTGGGTCGACGCGATCGCCACGGACGCGCCCCTCGAGTTCGAGCAGACCGACTTCTCGCACCCGCTCTGGGTGCTGTTCACCTCCGGCACGACCGGGATGCCCAAGGGGCTCGTGCACGGGCACGGCGGGATTCTGATGGAGGGTCTGAAGTGGGCCCACCTCTACGCCGACCTCGGTCTCGGGGACACCTACTTCACCTACACGACCACCGGCTGGATGCTCTGGAACTCCCAGCTGCTCGGCCTGGCCGCCGGGTCGTCGATCGTGCTCTACGAGGGCAGCCCGGGCTACCCCGACTTCGGCGTCCTCTGGGAGGCGGCCGGCCTGGTCCGCGCGAAGGTCTTCTTCCTCGGCGCCGCGCTGGTGACCGCCACGCAGAACGCGGGGATCGTGCCCAAGGAGCGCGCCGACCTCTCGTGCGTGCAAACCATCCAGGTCAGCGGGTCCGCGCTGCCGACCGCCGGGTACCCGTGGGTCTACGAGAACGTCTCCGCCGACGTCCGGCTGGACTCCACCAGCGGCGGGACCGACATCTGCGGTGCCTTCGTCGGCGGCAACGACCTGCTGCCGGTCCGGGCGGGGCGCATCTCCGGCCCGCTCGCCGGCGCCGCGATCGCCGCCTGGGACGACGACGGCAAGCCGGTGACCGGCGAGGTGGGGGAACTCGTCATCACCCGCCCGATGCCGTCGATGCCGCTCCACCTCTGGAACGACACCGACAACGCGCGGTACCTCGACTCCTACTTCGACCCCTGGCCGGGCGTGTGGCGGCACGGGGACTGGATCACGCTGTACTCCGACCACTCCGTCGTCATCCACGGCCGTTCGGACGCCACGCTCAATCGCGACGGCGTCCGCCTGGGCAGCAGCGACTTCTACGGCGTGCTGGAGGCGATGCCGCAGATCCAGGAGACGCTCGTCCTCGGCGTCGAGCAGCCGGGCGGCGGGTACTACCTGCCGTTGTTCGTCGTCCCTGCGCCCGGTCACGAGCTCGACGACGAGCTGATCGCGGCGATCCGGACCGAGCTGCGGACCAAGCGCACGCCGCGGCACGTCCCGGACGAGATCATCGCGGCGCCCGCCATCCCGCACACGCTGACCGGCAAGCGCCTGGAGGTGCCGATCAAGCGGCTGCTCCAGGGCGTGCCGCTGGAGAAGGCGGCCAACCTCGCGGCGGTGGACGACCCGGACGTCGTCCGCTGGTTCGCCGAGTTCGCGCGGACCCGGTCGGTGGGCGGGTCGGCGAGCACCTGACCGAGCGGTCGCGGGCGACCATTAGAGTTGCGGCTGACGGGGAGCTGCGCCCCGCGCAGTCGATGGCTCCGGCCGCCCGGGAGGTTCCGCCGTGCTCTACAGGGGGATGAAAATCTTCCTGGGACCCGTGGTCCAGGCGGTGTTCAAGCCCACGGTGAGCGGCCTGGAGCACGTGCCGAGGAGCGGCCCCGCGATCCTCGCCGGCAATCACGTGTCGTTCTCGGACCACTTCTTCGTGCCGCACGTGCTCGACCGCAAGGTCATCTACCTGGCCAAGGCGCAGTACTTCACCGGCCAGGGTGTGGCGGGGAAGCTGACCGCGAGCTTCTTCAACGCGCTCGGCCAGAAGCCGGTCGACCGGGACAGTGGCCGGGCCGGGCTCGCGGCGATCGCGACCGCGGCCGAGGTGCTGGCCGAGGGCAACCTGCTCGGCATCTACCCCGAGGGCACGCGGTCGCCGGACGGTCGGCTCTACCGCGGCCGCGTCGGCGTCGCCCGGCTGTGGCTGGAGACCGGGGCCCCGCTGCTGCCCTGCGCGATGATCGGCAGCTTCGAGGTCCAGCCGCCCGGCAAGGTGTGGCCCCGTCGCCACCCGGTCGCCGTGAAGTTCGGGCCGCCGATGGATCTCGCCAAGTACGACGGCCGTAAGCGCGACGCCCGGCTCTACCGCGAGATCACCGACGACATCATGCGGGCGATCCAGGAGCTGTCCGGCCAGGAGTACGTCGACGCCTACGCGACCGACGTCAAGGAGCAGCTCGCCGCCGGCTGAGGCAGACTTCGGCGGGTGAGTTCCCGAGAGATCGGCCTGCCCGTCCGTGTCGCGACGCGCTACGTGGCGCCGTTGCGTGAGGGCGGGTCGCTGCCCGGGCTGATGGAGGCCGCCGACCTCGGCACGTACGTCGTGAAGTTCCGCGGCGCCGGTCAGGGCCCGAAGGTGCTCGTCGCCGAGGTGATCTGTGCCGGTCTCGCCCGCGCCCTCGACCTCCCCGTGCCGGACCTGGTGGCGATCGAGCTCGACCCGGCGCTGGCGCCGGGGGAGCCGGACGAGGAGATCCAGGCGCTGCTGAAGGCGAGCCCGGGTCTGAACCTGGGCGTCGACTACCTGCCGGGGGCGCTGGACTTCGACCCGGCCGACCTCGACCGCGACCTCGGCCTGGCCGGCCAGGTGCTCTGGTTCGACGCGTTCATCCAGAACGCGGACCGTTCGTGGCGGAACCCGAACATGCTCCACTGGCACGACCGGCTGATCCTGATCGACCACGGCGCGGCCCTGACGTTCCATCACGACTGGGCCCGGGCCGACTCCTCCGTCGCCCGGCCCTACGACATCGGGGAGCACGCGCTGGTCCGGTTCACCCCGGACGTGACGGCGGCGGCCGAGCTCTGCGCCCCGCGGGTGACGGACGACCTGTTGACCTCGGTGCTCGCCACCGTGCCGGACGAGTGGCTGGTCGCGGAGGACGATCGCACGCCGGACGAGCTGCGCGTCGCCTACGTCGCGCGGCTGCGGGCGCGGCTGGACGCGCAGCCGCAGTGGCTGCCGGCGCTGGCTGAGGCCGCCGCGGCCGGACCGGTGGTCGCCGAGCGCGGCGACAACCGACCGGCCTGGCTGAACCGGCGTCGCCGTGGGGGACAGGCGTGACCGGGCGGGTGAGCTTCGAGTACGCCCTGCTGCGCGTCGTGCCCCGCGTCGAGCGTGGGGAGTTCATCAACGGCGGGGTGCTCCTGTACTGCCGGGCGCGGGACTACCTGGCGGCGCAGACGCATCTGGACGTCGAGCGGTTGCGGGCGCTCGACGGGCGCGCCGAAGTCGCGGCGATCGAGCGTGCGCTGGCGACCGCGGCCGACGTCTGCGCGGGCGGCGCCGGGGCGGGGCCGGTCGCGGCCGAGGACCTCGGAAAGCGTTTCCGTTGGCTGACCGCGCCCCGCAGCACCGTGATCCAGCCCGGTCCGGTGCACACCGGCCTGACGCTCGACCCCGCGGCCGACCTCGCACGGTTGATGCGTTCCCTGGTGCTCCCGGCGGACACGCGCTGATGAACAAGACGGTCGCATCCGCCGCGGAGGCGGTCGCGGACATCGGCGACGGCGCGACGCTGGCCGTCGGCGGGTTCGGGCTCTGCGGCGTCCCGGCCGTGCTGATCGACGCGCTGGTGGAGCAGGGGACGAGGAACTTGCACGTCGCGTCGAACAACTGCGGCGTCGGGGAGATGGGCCTCGGCAAGCTCCTGCACGCGCACCGGATCGCGCGCATGACCGCCTCCTACATCGGCGACAACCGCGAGTTCGCCCGGCAGTACCTCGCCGGTGAGCTCGAGGTCGAACTGATCCCGCAGGGGACCCTCGCCGAGCGGCTGCGGGCCGCGGGCGTCGGCATCCCGGCCTTCTACACCCCGGCCGGCGGCGGGACGCTGGTCGAGACCGGTGGCATCCCGTGGCGCTACGACGCCGACGGCAACGTCGTCGCGGCGTCGCCGCCGCGCCCGACCGCGGAGTTCACCGTCGACGGGGTGACACGGACGTACGTGCTCGAGCAGGCCTTCTTCGCCGACTTCGCGTTGGTACGGGCGATCAAGGGGGACCGCCACGGCAACCTCGTCTTCCACCGCGCCGCCCGGAACTTCAACCCCGTCACCGCGATGGCCGGCCGCGTCACGATCGCGGAGGTCGAGGAGCTGGTCGAGGTCGGGGCGCTCGACCCGGACGAGGTCCACCTGCCCGGCGTCTTCGTCCACCGCGTCCTGCCCCTGACGCCCGAGCAGGCCGCGGACAAGCCGATCGAGAAGCGAACCCTGCGGAGCTGACGTCTCGTCAGTACACGTCGCGCACGTACCGGCGCTGGGTGACGAGGCTCCGGACGTACTCCTCGGCCCGCTCGCCGAGACCGCCGTGGTCGCGGACGATCTCGATCAGCGCGGCGTGGACGTCCTTCGCCATCCGTCCGGCGTCGCCGCAGACGTAGACGTGCGCACCGGCGTCGAGCCACCGCCAGAACTCACGGCCGGCGGCACGCATCAGGTCCTGGACATAGACCTTCTGGCGCTGGTCGCGGGAGAACGCGAGCGAGAGCCGGGTGAGTAGCCCCGCGCCGTACATCTCCTCGAGCTCGGCGCGGTAGTAGAAGTCCGTCGCGGAGCGCTGCTCGCCGAAGAACAGCCAGTTGCGGCCGTGGTGGCCGAGCTGGCGGCGCTCCTGGAGGAAGCCGCGGAACGGCGCGACGCCGGTGCCGGGGCCGATCATGATCATCGGCGTCCGGCCGTCGGTGGGTGGCCGGAAGTGCGGCGAGCGCTGGAGGAAGACCGGAACGGTCTCGTCGGCGCAACGGTCGGCGAGGAAGGTCGAGCAGACGCCGTGCCGGGCCCGCCCCTCGTAGGCGTAGCGCACGGCGGAGACCGTCAGCGCGACCTCGTGCGGGAACTCCTTCGGGCTCGACGAGATCGAGTACAGGCGCGGGGCGAGGGGGCGGATCACGTCCAGCCAGTCCTCGGTCGCGGCGCGGACCGGGTACTCGGCGAGCAGGTCCATCGCCTGCTTGCCCCAGAGCCACTGCTCGAGCGCGATCTTGTTGTTGGCGCGCAGCAGCCGGGCCAGGTCGCGGTCGGGGTGACGCTGGTTCACGAACCGCATCAGGTCCGGAGTGATCCGGACGATGTCGAGGTACTCCCGCGCGGCGGTGCGCAGGTCCGTCTCCGGTCGGTCGTCGAGGGCGACGACGGCGTCCCCGTCGAGTCCGGTGACCGCGAGCCACTCGTCGACGACCGTCTCGTCGTTCTTGGGCCAGACCCCGAGCGCGTCCCCGACCTCGTAGGTGCAACCGGCGTCGAGCGCGAACCCGAACCGGCGGACGTCCTTCGCCGACCCGGCGCCGGTGAGCGCGAGGTTCGTGACCAGCCGCGTCGGCAGCGGCTGGCGCCGGGTGAACAGACCGGCCGCCTCGACGTCCGGCTGGACGTCGGGGGAGACGTACTCGGCGCCGGGATCGGGCGCGGGGACCGGCACCGACGGCGGGAGGGTCACCGCGACCGGGCGCGGAACCGGACGCGTCGCGGGCGCGGTCGGCGCCGCCGCCGGCGGGGGCTCCGGACGCTCTCCGTCGGGGCGGAGGAGGTCGCGGACCGCCGTGAGCCAGTTGGCGGCGCGGGCGCGGTCGTCGGGACCGGCGTCGACGCGATCGGCCAGACGCGTCGCGCCGAGTTCGGCGAGGCGGGCGTCGAGCCGGCGGCCGTGGCCGCAGAAGTCGGCGTAGTTCGGATCGCCGAAGGCCAGGACGGCGAACCGGACGCCGTCGAGTCGCGGCGCGGCGGTGTCGCTGAGAGCGGCCCAGAACCCCTGGCCGTTGTCGGGGGACTCGCCGTCCCCGAAGGTGCTGGTGACGACGAGCAGGGTCGAGGCCTGCGGCAGCGTGGCGACGTCGAGATCGTCCATCATCGTGAGGTGGACGGGCAGGCCGTCCCGGGCGAGCAGGGCCGCGGCCCCGCTCGCGAAGTCCTCGGCGTTCCCGGTCTGCGACGCCCAGGCGAGCACCACGGTCTCCGGCGGCGCCCCCGCACTGGAGATGACATCTCCAGTGGAGATGACATCTCCACTCGCGGTGGGGCCCGGCCCCACGTCGGCGCGGGAGAACAGGCCCGCCAGCAGGCCCGCGACCCACGCTCGGCGCTCGTCGTCGAACGGGGCGTCCGCGGGCAGCACCGGCGTCCCCGGCCGCGCCTGCGGCGACGCGAGCCCGACCGTGAGCCCGGCGAGGTACTGCCGCTGGATCCCCGTGAACTCCGGCGCGGTGAACTCCGGCGCGGTGAACTCCGGCGCGGTGAACTCCGGCGCGGTGAACTCCGCCCCGGCGACCTCGCCCAGCCCGAGCGCGGCCGCCAGCGCCGACTCCACTGGAGATGACATCTCCACCGAAATCGCGGAATCCGGTGGAGATGTCATCTCCACCGGATCGGCCGAGTGCACTGGAGATGTCATCTCCAGTGCCGGGGCGGAGACGCGGGCGAGGGCGACGGCGCAGACCTTGAACTCCGGCTGGAAGGAGGCGGGGTCGACGGCGTCATTGGTGACGGCGTTGATCGAGAGGTCGGCGCCGAAGGCGTCGTTCCAGTGGAACGGGGCCCAGCAGGTGCCGGGGGCCATGCGATCGCTGATCACCGCGGGGAGCACCGCGCGGCCGCGGCGCGAGGTGATCTCGACGCGGTCGCCGGCGGCCAGGCCCAGCGCGGTGGCGTCGTCGGGGTGGACCTCGACGAACGGGCCGGGGTTGAGCTTCGCCAGCCGCGGGACCTTGCCGGTCTTGGTCAGCGTGTGCCACTGGTGCTGGACGCGACCGGTCGTGAGGACGAACGGATGCTCGGCGTCCGGCAGCTCGGCCGGCCCGACGTGCGGGCGGGCGTGGAAGACCGCGCGGCCGTCGGGAGTGGCGAAGGCCAACCGGGGGGTCGAACCGTCCTCCCGCGTGACGAGGGCACGGCTACGGCCGTCGTTGAGGTAGCGGATCGGGTGGCGCGCCTCGTCGTCGTCCGGCGGAGCGGGCCACTGGACGGGGGAGGTGCGCAACCGGTCGTAGGTGACGCCGCGGAGGTCGTAGCCCGTCGCGGGGTTCGCGAAGGCACGCAGCTCGTCGAAGATCTGCTCGGCGCGGTCGTAGGCGAACGCCTCGACGAAGCCCAACCCGCGCGCGATGCGCGCGATCAGGTCCCAGTCCGGCAAGGCCTCGCCCGGCGCGTCCGCCACGGGCTGAAGCAGGGTCAGATTCCGTTCGGAGTTGACGAACACGCCGTCGACCTCGGTCCACAGCGCCGCCGGCAGCACGATGTCCGCGTAGGCGATGGTCTCCGCGTCGGTGAACGCGTCCTGGACGATGACGAGCTCGGCGGCCTCGAGCCCGGCGATCACGGTGTTGCGGTTGGCGACCGAGGCGACGGGGTTGGTGCAGATCACCCAGATCGCCTTGATCTCCCCGGCGGCGGCCTTCTCGAACAGTTCGACGGTGCCCTGACCGACGTCCGTGCGCAGCGTCCCGGCCGGCAGGTTCCAGAGGTTCTCGACGAACGCGCGGTCGTCGGGGGAGAGGACGGCACGCTGCCCGGGCAGGCCGGCCCCCATGTAGCCCATCTCCCGCCCGCCCATGGCGTTCGGCTGTCCGGTGAGGGAGAACGGGCCGGAGCCGGTCCGGCAGATCGCGCCGGTGGCGAGGTGCAGGTTGCAGATCGCGTTGGTGTTCCACGTGCCCTGGACGGACTGGTTGAGGCCCATCGTCCAGCAGGTCATCCAGTTCGCGGCGCCGCCGATCCACGCCGCCGCGGTGCGGAGGTCCTGCTCGGCGAGACCGGTGATCTCCGCGACCCGGGCCGGGGCGTAGTCGGCCAGCATCGCCTCGACGGCGTCCCAGTTCGTCGTGAACTCGGCGATGAAGTCGGGGTGGTGGTCGCCGTTCGCAACGATCAGGTGCAGCAGCCCGTTGAGCAGCGCGAGGTCCGTACCGGGGCGCACCTGAAGGAACAGGTCCGCCTTGTCGGCGGTCGCGGTGCGCCGGACGTCGACGACAATCAGCTTGGCCCCGGCCTTGACCCGCTCCATCATCCGCAGGAACAGGATCGGGTGGCAGTCGGCCATGTTCGAGCCGACGACCAGGAAGACGTCGGCGGCGTCGAAGTCGTCGTACGACCCGGGCGGGGCGTCGGAACCGAGCGACTGCTTGTAGCCGACGCCGGCGCTCGCCATGCACAGCCGCGAGTTCGACTCGATGTTGTTGGTGCGCAGGTAGCCCTTGGCCAACTTGTTGGACAGGTACTGCGCCTCGGTCGTCATCTGCCCGGAGACGTAGAGGGCGACCGCGTCCGGGCCGTGCTCGTCGACGATCGCACGCAGGCGGACGACGGCCTCGGCGATCGCGTCGTCCACCCCGACGGCGATCGGGGTCGCGCCACGCTCGGGACGCAGCAGCGCGGACTCGAGCCGACCGGGCGCGCAGGCGACCTCGGCGCTCGTCGCGCCCTTCGTGCAGAGACGGCCGCGGTTCGCCGGGTGCTCGGTGTCCCCGGCGACGGAGAGGACCCGCCGTCCGCCGGCCGCGTCCCGGCCGATCTCGAGGACGATGCCGCAGCCCACGCCGCAGTAGGAACAGACGCCGCGCACGCGGGTGGTCGAGGGGGAGTGGGGGCTCACCCTGCCAGGGAAGCCGCCGCGTGTTTCCGATCCGTTTCATCCGTATCGCGTGCGGCGACACCCGCCCTCACTGCACCCGGGGACGACACGTGAGTACGGTCTGCTGTCATGCCGCCCCGCCCCTGCCCGTGCGGCGCCCCGGCGCCCTACGACGCGTGCTGCGGCCCGCTGCACCGCGGCGACGCCCCGGCCGCGTCCGCGGAAGCGTTGATGCGCTCCCGCTACAGCGCCTTCGTCCTCCGGGACGCGGACTACCTGCTCGCGACGTGGCACCCGTCGACCCGGCCCAAGAAGCTGACGCTCGACCCGGACGTGCGGTGGCTGGGCCTGGAGGTGATCTCCGCCAGCGGCGGGGTGTTCGACACCGCCGGCATGGTCGAGTTCCGGGCCACCCACGACGCCGGCGTCCAGACCGAACGCAGCCGCTTCGTTCGCGAGGGCGGCCGCTGGTACTACGTCGACGGGGTCGTCGCCCGCTGACACACCACGACGTCAGCGGAACCGCGCGTCATAGCGCACGATCCCGCTGACGTTACGAGGGTTCAGGCCACCTGGAGCGAGCGCTTCGCGAAGCCGAACTGGAAGTCGTCGATCACCGTCAGGGCGGGGGCCTCGGGGTCGGTGGCGGCGCCGAGGGTGACGAACAGCGGGGTGAAGTGCTCGACGGTCGGGTGGGCGTACGGCATGCCCGGGGCCCGGCGGAAGTTCGCGAGGGCGTCGACGTCGCCGCGGGCGAGGGCGTCGGCGGCCCAGGCGTCGAAGTCGGTCGACCAGCCCGGGACCTGGTTGAAGAAGAACATCTCCCGGGTCGCGAACTGCAAGCCGTGGGTCATGAAACCGGAGCCGATGACGAGCACGCCCTCCGAGCGCAGCTGACGCAGGCGCCGGCCGAGGTCCAGCAGCTTGTCCGGCGCGTTGGTCGGCAGGCTCAGCTGGAGGACGGGGATGTCCGCGTCCGGGTACAGAACCTTCAGCGGCACCCACGCGCCGTGGTCCAGGCCACGGCGCGGATGGATGTGGACGGGCTCGGTGTCCGGCAGGACCGCCGCCACCTGGCGCGCCAGCGCGGAGGCGTCCGGGGTCTCGTAGCGTTCGTTGTAGTAGCGCGCCGCGAAGCCGCCGAAGTCGTAGACCAGGGGAGTCGCGGCCCCGGTCGCGCTCAGGCTGATCGGCGCGGACTCCCAGTGGGCGCTGACGATGAGGATCGAGCGCGGCACCGGCAGCCGCTGCGCCCAGGTGAAGAGCTGGTCGATCCAGTGCGGGTCGTCGAACAGCGGCGGGGCGCCGTGGCTGATGTACAGCGCGGGCATCGGTCCGTCGGCGGGCGTCCACGGGCGACGCTCGGCCGTCCGGGGCGCCACGTCCCGCAGGAAGGCGTCCAGCGCAGCTCCGGGGACCTCGGGGGCCATGATCGAGGACATTGCGTGCTCCACATCTCGTCGGTCGTCACCCTCGCCAACAAGTTGTAGCGTCAACTAATTCCGGCGTCCGGCTTTCGGGCCAGGACGTAGCCCTGCGGGGTCCGTTCGTGGCCCTCGACGGGCTCCCGCTCCAGGCGCGCACTGACGACGAGTCCGGCGCCCTCGGCCAGGGCCGCCACCTCGGTACAAGTGCGGCGATGGAAGTGCAGGTCGATCGTGCACCCGAACGCCTCGGCGTAGTGAACCACCTCGTCGCCGGCCTGGAAGACCACCAGTAAGTGCCCACGCGGCGCGAGGGCGCGCGCGAACCCGGCGAACGCGTCGGGCAGGCGCGCCGGCGGGGCGTGGATGATCGAGTAGAACGCGAGCAGGCCGTCCAGCGAGCCGGCCGGGAGCTGAAGGTCCGTCATGTCACCGACGGAGAAGGACAATCCGGGGTGGTCGCGCCGTGCTACGGCGAGCATGCCGGGGGAGAGGTCGATCCCGACGACGTCGAGTCCCCGCGCGGCGAGCCAGGCCGTTACCCGGCCGGTCCCGCACCCGACGTCGGCGACACGGCCACCCGGGCCGACAAGTTCCGCGAAGACGGACAGAGCCGCGCGGTCCCAGGGCTTGACGTCGAGGTCGTGCCGCCAGGCGTCAGCCACGGTCTCGGCGACCGCGTCGTAGGAGCGGCGGGTGGCGGTCAGGAAGTCAGGCTCGGGCACCCGCGGAACGGTACGGGCACCCCCTGACGGCGCCTCTTGCTATATGCAGGTAATTACCTGCATAATCGTCCCGTGGCCGACGAAGCAGGGGAGATGGACCGGGTCTTCAAGGCCCTGGCCGACCCGACCCGCCGGCTCCTGCTCGACCGACTGCGCGAACAGAACGGCCAGACCCTGAGCGAACTCTGCGCACATCTCGGCATGGCCCGACAGTCGGCGACCCAGCACCTGGACCTCCTGCAGGCCGCGAACCTCGTGAGCGTCGTGCGGCGAGGGCGCGAGCGCCTGCACTACCTGAACCCCACGCCGATCCACGAGATCCAGGAGCGCTGGATCTCCGAGTTCGACGCCCCCCGACTAGCAGCCCTGAGCGCCGTCAAGGCGCGGGCGGAGGAGTACGCGATGAACGACACCGCCATTCCGACGTACGTGTACACGACCTACATCAAGGCCACGGCCGAGCAGGTGTGGAAGGCATTGACCGACGCCGACCTCACCGCGAAGTACTGGGACCACGCCAACGTCTCCGACTGGCAGCCCGACTCGACCTGGGAGCACCGACGCAACGGCTCGGGGGAGTTGGACGTCGTCGGCACCGTGCTGGAGGTCGAGTACCCGCGCCGACTCGTCGTCACCTTCGAGACACCTGGTGAGGTGCTGCCCGGCGGGCCGTCGATCGTCACGTACCTCATCGAGAGCGACACCGACATCGTCAAACTGACGGTCACTCATGAGAACCTGCCCAACGCGGACTTCCACCGCGGCATCTCCAACGGCTGGCCGGCGGTGCTGGCGAACCTCAAGTCGCTGCTGGAGACGGGGAACCCGCTGCCCACCGAGCCGTGGGACCTGGCGATGGCCCACACGGCCCGTCAGAACACCTGACGCGCATGCCATTCCTCGCGGGTGATCGCGTACTCGACCTCGCCGAGCTCGGAGCCGGGGAGTGGGTCGGGGAAGTCGAGCCGGAAGGTCCGGACGTACCGCAGCCCGACGGCCTCCATCGTCCGGCGGGACGCGACGTTCACCGCCATCGTCTCGGCGAAGATCCGGGAGAGCCCGAGGTCGACGAATCCGTGCCGGAGCAGGGCCCGGGCACCCTCGGACGCGAAGCCCTGCCGCCAGTACTCGCGGCGGACGCGGTAGCCGAGTTCGGCCTGGCCGGCGATCGGGCCATGGTCGTCGCGGTGCGGCGGTTCGAGGGTCCAGCGGCCGATGAGCTCATCGCCGACGAACCCGACCCAGACGCCGAGCCCGGGGACACGGCCGGCGACGGCCAGCAGCGCACGGTGCGCCTCGACAGCCTCCTCGCGGGTGCGGCCGCGACCGGTGAGGTGGCGCATCACCTCGGGATCGGCGTAGAGGCGGACGCTGTGCTCGACATGCTCCAGCGCCAGCGGCACGAGCCGGAGTCGGGGAGCCAGCACGAGCGTCTGCGCCATGCCTCGCAGGCTAGGCGGCTGTCGGTGCCCGGGCTTAGGTTCGCAGCATGACCGAGAATTCGAGTTCGCAGACGGCCGATCGGTACCGGAAGATCGCGGCGGCGTTCACCGAGCGGGTCGAGCGCGTACCCGCGGACGGCTGGGACAGCCCGAGCCCGTGCGAGGGCTGGGTGGCGCGCGACATCATCCGGCACATCGTCGGCACCACGGAGTTCTTCCTCGGCGCACCGGCGCAGGGTGCACCGTCGGTCGACGAGGACCCGGTCGGCGCCTGGAAGTCCGCGCGCGACACGATCCTCGGCGCCCTGGCCGACCCGGCGATCGCCGGCAAGGAGGTCGAGAGCCCCGCCGGAACGCGCACCATCGAGGAGATGATTGCCATCTTCGGCGTCGGCGACCTGCTGATCCACACCTGGGACTTGTCCCGGGCCACCGGCCAGGACGACACCCTCGACGCCGACGAGGTGAATCGGTTGTTCACCTTCATGCAGCCGATGGACGAGATGATGCGCCAGGGCGGCGCGTTCGGCCTGAGGGTCGAGGTACCCGAGGACGCCGACCCCCAGACCCGGCTCATCGCGTTCACCGGTCGCACGCCCTGACGTGACCCGGCTCCGCTGCGCCCGGTGCGGCGCGGATCTGACGACCGATCTGGTGGAGATTCCGCTACCGGATTGGCGGGCTCCGGAGCGCCCGGAGGACGTGCACCCGCTGATGCCGCCCGGAACGTACGCGGTCGACCCGCGGGGTGTGTCGACCCGCCCGCACGGGACGGTGGTGGTCAACCCGGCCGATGCCGTGGGCCTGCGGGAGCACGACGACGCCATGCGCCTGAGCGGGTGCTGCCGGCGTGACGGGCTCGACGGGCCGAACCAGCTGTGCGCGTCCTGCGGCGCCGAGGTCGCCACGCTCCAGGACGACTGCTGGGTCGACTGGTCGACGCTGCGGTTCGAGTCCACCGCGGTTCTGCACGCAGAGGCGACACCGACGACTGATATTCATCAGGGGGAGCAGCACATGGTGGACGTCCCGATCGCTGAGCTCCGCGCCGATCTGGCCTCGTGGATCGCACGCGCCCAGGCCGGCGACGAAGTCGTGATCACCGAGCAGGGCACGCCGGTTGCCCGACTGTGCCCGGT
This sequence comes from Sporichthya brevicatena, assembly GCF_039525035.1. Lineage (NCBI taxonomy): Bacteria > Bacillati > Actinomycetota > Actinomycetes > Sporichthyales > Sporichthyaceae > Sporichthya > Sporichthya brevicatena. Next base: position 38,354 of record NZ_BAAAHE010000040.1, on the reverse strand, counting down.
CGAGTCTGCGTCGCTGGTCGAGCGTCTCGTCCGGGACGGCGTACTCACGCCGGCCAAGAACCCGCGGACGCCCAGCAAGAGCATCAGGCGAATCCAACCGACCCCAGGCCCACCGATCTCGGGCCTCGTCGGCGAGCAGCGGCGCTGACGTTCCCACTGGTCAGAAGGGGATTCCCACACCCACGTTACTTGACATAACGTACATTATCGGCGCTGCACGACCAGGCGGAGAGCCGAGGTCGCGCAGTGCGACCCCGGCTTCCCGCTCGCTCTCTCAGAGACCGAGCTTGTTGACAGCGAACGTGGCCTGCGCGTTCGTGTACTGGTCGCCGGCCGACGAAGTCAGCTGCTGGATCAGGCCAGATCGCGAGAACGCCATCATGTCCACGTACGCCTGGGCCGCCCGGTACGCCTGCTCGTTCCAGTCGACCTTCAGTTGGTTGACCGCAAACGTGGCGTCCGCCTTCGAGTAGCCGTCCCCGGCACTCGACGACAGCTGCCGGATCAGACCCAGCTTCGAGAACGGCATCAGCTCGAGGTAGCTCTCGGCAGAACGGACGGCGTTCTTCTGGGACATCGTCATCGCCGGCTCGGACTTCTCGGCCGGCTTCGCGTCGCCGGCCTTCGCCTCGTTCCCGCCGCCCTTCGCCTCGTTCCCACCACCCTTGGCGTCGCTACCGGTGGCACTCCCGTTGTTTCCAGCGGCACCCCCGTTCGACGCGCCCGTGGAAGCCGACGGAGACTGCGCGACGGTGTCGGACGACGAACCCGAGCCGCCAACGGCCCCGGCAACCCCAACCACCCCGACGAAGGCGAGCACGCCGGTGGCGATCTTGTGACGCACGAACCAGTTACCTGTCTTAGGCGCCTTCGGCGGGAGCGGCGGCAGCGCACTGAACGCTTGGTCGCCGTCGCTCTGGTTCGGATGCGGCTGGGGATTACTGCTCATGGAGCGGATCTCTCCTAGGTAGTCGTGGCGTTGTCTACCTAGTCGGTGGTTAGTTCAACTCACTTGCGTGCCGTTTGGCCGGTTTCGCATCAGCCGATCGGTGGATTCCTTTGGCGCCAGGGAGTCCTGCCTCGTGGGTCTTGGTCCGCCCGCAGGAGCGTCAATGGGCGCAGCAAAGACGATGACGACCTCGCCGTCACGGGCGTCGGCCGGGCCGACGCCGAACTCGGTGCCGTCGGGGCCGAACCCGCTGCCTCCACCGCCGCCGGCGAAGACGCTGCCGGCGGAGCCGCCGAAGTATCCGCCGCCTCCGCCGCCGCCTCCGCCGATCCCGTCCTCGAAGGCCGTCGGGATCGTGAACATGCCGGCGTCGCCGCCCTGGCCACGGACGCCGGAGCCACCCATGAGCGGCGGCAACCCCTGGATCACGAGGCCGGACGCCTCGCCGCCGGCCGTCGGCGTGCCGCCGGTGCCGCCTCCGCCGAGAACGCCGCCGAACGCCTCGCCGGGATCCACGCCCGGTGCGTGCTCACCGGTGGTACCGCCGCCGGCGCCACCGGGACCCAGGACCACCGCGTCCTGAGCCGTGAGCGCGCCGCTGCCGCCACCGCCACCGCCGCCGGCGGCGATCAGCGGGTCGGCACCGGACGGGTTCGAGCCACCGATCCGGACCTCGGACGCACCGCCACCGCCACCACCGGCCAACCCGAGGCCACCCAGCACGAGCGTGTTGCCGTTGCCGCCGCCACCCGGACCACCCGCGCCGCCGTCGACCCCGGACAGCCCGGCACCGCCGACGCGGACGTCGAGCTCGGACCCCGGCACCAACGGGATCGTCGCGGTCGCGGTCCCACCCGGCCCACCCGGGCTCTCGGTCAGGCCCGGGACCGGCACCGGCGTCTGGAGCGTCCCGGCCCCACCGGCGCCACCGCGCAAGCTCATGACGGCGCTGTGCACGCCCGCCGGGACATGGACACGCTGTGGCCCGCTCGCCGGAAGAAGGCGGCAGATGACCGTCCCGTCGCCGTTGCTCCGGCACCCGTCGTCCAGCCCGGGCACCGACGTCACGGCCCCGGCCGGCGCGGCGGCCAGGACCAGCAGGCCGGCACTCAACGCGCCGGTCCGGGCGGTCGCCCGGAGGCGCGCGGACGTCATGTGCCCAGTCTGCTTCACCCGGGCCGCCGACGGCGAGACCTGCGGTCCGGACCGTCCGACGACACCCAATCCGACACCCAATCCGACGCCCGATCTGACGCCCAATCCGACGCCCCGTCAGGGTGAGCCACACCACCCGCGTTTCGAAGGTTCGTCCAAGAACCGGGAAGTTCCGACTCTGCCCGTTCCGCCGCCCTGAATCGAGACTGGAGGTGCGCCGGTCACCGCGACAGGGCGCGGGAGGGAGCGAGGGAGATGTCGCAGATCATCGAGACATCGGTGCCGGAGAATCCGACCGTGGCGACGGACGCGGAGGTTCGCGAGGCCGAACTTCTTCGCGAGGAGGGCCGGATGCGCGCACACGACGGAGCGGTCGAGTCCACGTACTGGTACATGGTCGCGATGTTCGTACTCGGGCTCTACGCTGCCTTCTGGATCGTCCTGTTCACCAGAATGAACCCGTAGCGGTGGAGGTGGCGCCCTGGCCGGCCCGGAGCTCCCGTTGCTGACGGCCCGTCACACGGGGACGGGGGATCCTGGGGTACGGGTACTCCCCTTCGACGCGACGCACCATCGCGTTCTGCTGGGCCCGCACCGGCACGGAAACCTCGAGCTGATGTTCTACGCCGAGGGCTCCGGCGTGGACCGACTCGGCGACGTGGCCTTCGACGTCGCCGCCGGCGACGTGCTGCTCGTGACGCCCGGGGTCGTCCACGACGCGAGCGGAATCGCGGGCGCACGCGGCTGGGCGATCGAGTTCGACGCCGCGTCGGTCATCACGGTGGACGCGACCGCCTCCAACCGGGCGCGGACGACCGGCCGGCTGTGGTGGTCCAATCCCCTGCTCACGCCGTTCGTCCGCGCCGGCCGGGGCCCCCGACACGCGCACCTGCGGGTGCCGCCGGACCGGCACGACGAATGGGTCGCACGGATGCGCGAGATGGAGCGCGAGCACGCCGAGCGCATCGACGGCTGGGAGGAGGTCCTCTCCGCGCTGCTCCACGTGACGCTGATCGACCTCGCTCGCTTCGCTGCTCCCCACGCCGCCGGTCTGCGCCACCAGGGCGAGACGGTGCTCGCGCAGGTCTTCGAACTCATCGACGCCAGGTACGCGGAGCCGCTGAGCACGTCCGACGTCGCGGCCGCCGTCGCCCTGACCCCGACGTACCTGACGACGCTCGTTCGCCAACGGACCGGGCGCACCGTTCTGGACTGGATCCACGAACGCCGCATGGCGGCAGCCCGGGAACTCCTCCTGGAGACGGACCTGACCGTCGAGGCCGTCGCCGCGCAGGTCGGATACACCGACCCCACGTACTTCAGTCGGCGGTTCCGCGCCCACCACGGTCTGGCGCCCGGCCGCTGGCGGACGGCGGCGGGTATCTGACTCAGCGCTTACGCGGTTTCCTCGCCGGAGCCGGCGCCCCGACGTACTCGGCGAGGTGCTCCCCGGTCAGTGTCGATCGCGCGGCGACCAGGTCGGCCGGCGTGCCCTCGAAGACGACGCGGCCCCCGTCGTGGCCGGCGCCCGGGCCGAGGTCGATGATCCAGTCCGCGTGCGCCATCACCGCCTGGTGGTGCTCGATGACGAGAACCGACTTGCCCGAGTCCACGATCCGGTCCAGCAGCGCGAGCAGGTTCTCGACGTCCGCGAGGTGCAGGCCGGTCGTCGGCTCGTCGAGGATGTAGACGCCGCCCTTCTCCCCCAGGTGCGTGGCGAGCTTGAGCCGCTGCCGCTCTCCCCCGGACAACGTCGTCAGGGGCTGACCCAGTGTCAGGTAACCGAGCCCGACGTCCTTCATCCGCGCGAGGATCGCATGCGCGGCGGGCGTCCTCGCGTCGCCGTCGGCGAAGAACGCCTCGGCGTCCGCGACCGACATCGCGAGGACCTCGCTGATGTCCTTGCCACCGAAGGTGTAGTCGAGCACCGAGGCGTCGAACCGCTTGCCCTCGCACTGCTCGCACACCGTCGAGACCGGCGCCATCACGCCCAGGTCGTGAAAGATCACGCCCGCGCCGTTGCACGTCGGGCACGCACCTTCCGAGTTCGGGCTGAACAGCGCCGGCTTCACGCCGTTCGCCTTCGCGAACGCCTTGCGGATCGGCTCCAGCAGACCCGTGTAGGTGGCCGGGTTGCTGCGTCGGGAGCCCTTGATCGCCCCCTGGTCGATCGCGACGACGCCGTCGCGACCGGCGACCGAACCGTGGATCAGCGAACTCTTGCCCGACCCCGCCACACCGGTCACCACGACGAGCACCCCGAGCGGGATGTCCACGTCGACCTTCTGCAGGTTGTGCAGGTCGGCCCCGCGGACCTCCAGGACCCCGGTCCGCTCACGGACCGTCTCCTTCAACGCGGCGCGGTCGTCCAGATGACGACCCGTCAGGGTGCCCGAGCGCCGCAGCCCGGCGAGGTCGCCCTCGTAGACCACTTCCCCACCGTCGGAACCGGCGCCGGGGCCGAGGTCGACGATGTGGTCGGCGATCGCGATGGCCTCGGGCTTGTGCTCGACGACGAGCACGGTGTTGCCCTTGTCCCTCAGCTGCAGCAGCAGGTCGTTCATCCGGGCGATGTCGTGCGGGTGCAGACCGATCGTCGGCTCGTCGAACACGTAGGTGACGTCGGTCAGCGACGAGCCGAGGTGACGGATCATCTTGGTCCGCTGTGCCTCTCCCCCGGACAACGTCCCGGAGGGACGGTCGAGCGAGAGGTAACCCAGACCGATCTCGACGAAGGAGTCGAGCGTGTGCTGGATGTTGTCGAGCAGCGGTTTGACCGACGGCTCGTCCAGCCCGCGGACCCACTCGGCGAGGTCGGAGATCTGCATCGCGCACGCGTCGGCGATGCTGACGTCCTTGATCTTCGAGCGCCGCGCATGCTCCGCGAGCCGCGTGCCGTCGCACTCCGGGCAGGTCGTGAACACGACCGCGCGTTCGACGAACGCCCGGATGTGCGGCTGCATCGCCTCGACGTCCTTGGACAGGAAGGACTTCTGGATCTGCGGGATCAGGCCGAGGTAGGTGAGGTTGATGCCCTCGACCTTGATCTTGGTCGCCTCCTTGTACAGGAGGGCGTCGAGCTCCTTCTTCGTGAACTTCTTGATCGGCTTGTCGCAGTCGAAGAACCCGCAGCCGTTGAAGATGCGTCCGTACCAGCCCTCCATGGAGTAGCCGGGGATCGTGATGGCACCGTCGTTGATCGACTTGTTCTCGTCGTAGAGCGCCGCGAGGTCGAAGTCGGAGACCTTGCCCATGCCCTCGCAGCGCGGGCACATGCCGCCGGTGATCGAGAACGAACGGCGTTCCTTGACCTGCCGACCGCCCTTCTCCAGCGTGACGGCACCGGCCCCGCTGACCGAGGCGACGTTGAACGAGAAGGCCTGCGGCGAGCCGACGTGCGGCCGCCCCAGCCGGCTGAACAGGATGCGCAGCATCGCGTTCGCGTCGGTGACGGTGCCGACGGTGGAGCGGGCGTTGGCGCCCATCCGCTCCTGGTCGACGAGAATCGCCGTGGTCAGACCGTCGAGGACGTCGACGTCCGGCCGGGCCATCGCCGGCATGAAGCCCTGCACGAAGGCCGAGTAGGTCTCGTTGATCATCCGCTGCGACTCGGCCGCGATCGTGCCGAAGACCAGCGAGGACTTGCCCGAGCCCGAGACGCCGGTGAACACCGTCAGCCGGCGTTTCGGGATCTCGACGCTGACGTCCTTGAGGTTGTTCACCCGTGCGCCGTGGACGCGGATCCGGTCGTGCGAGTCGGCGGGGTGCGGTGCGGCCGGTCGAGCCATACGGGGTGGTCGCCTTCCTGGACGTCGTCGTTCGGTCAGCCGATCTGCTGGATGCGGACCGTGTTGCCCGCGGGGTCGCGGACGGCACAGTCACGCGAGCCCCAGGCCTGCTCGATGGGCTCCTGCATGATGTCGGCACCCCCGGCCTCGAGCTTGGCGAAGACGCCGTCGAGGTCCTTCGTCGCGAACATGATCGCGCCGTAGGTCCCCTTCGCCATCATCTCGGCGATGACCCGGCGCTCCTCGTCGGTGACGCCCGGGTCCGCGCCGGGCGGGTGCAGGACGATGTTGACCTCGGGCTGGTTGGGCGGGCCGACGGTGAGCCAGCGCAGGCCCTCGTAGCCCACGTCGTTGCGGAGCTCGAAGCCCAGCAGGTCGCGGTAGAACGCCAGTGCGGCGTCGGCGTCGTTGTGCGGGAGGAAGGTGGCGCAGATGGTGATGTCCATGGCACTCATGCTGTCCGCGACTCCCCCGTGGGTGCTTCTTGATTCCTGACCGGCCTGACGCGGACCGGCCGGGTGACCGTACGTGCGACGCAGGGCGGCATGGCGTCCGCCGCCGGCGCGCTGTCCCGCCGGTAGACGCTCGGCGGCACCCCCACCAGTTCGGTGAACCGGGTGCTGAACGTGCCGAGGGACGAGCACCCCACCGCGAAGCAGATGTCGGTGACGCTGCGGTCCGTGAGCCGGAGCAGCGTCATCGCCCGTTCGATCCGGCGCGTCATCAGATACGAGTACGGAGACTCCCCGTAGGCCCGCTTGAACTCACGGCTCAGGTGCCCGGCGGACATGTGGACGCCGCGGGCCAGCTCCTCGACGTTCAGCGGACGGGCGTACTCCCGATCCATCCGGTCGCGGACCTTGCGGAGCAGCACGAGGTCCCGCAGTCGCTGCTCCTCGGCGGGCGTGCTCACCTGCGGGATCGTACGGCGCGAACCTGGCTCAGTCGGGGATTCGTTCGGCCGCGGTGATGACCTGGCCGAGCGCGGCGTGCAGCGCCATCAGGTCCTCCACGCCGACCCCGAGGCGGCGTACGACCGCGTAGGGGATCTTCTCCGCCTCGGCGCGCAGCGCCCGTCCGGTGGCCGTCAGCTCGACGGACAGGGCTCGTTCGTCCTCCGTGTTCCGGCGGCGGCTGATGTAGCCGAGCGACTCCAGCCGCTTGAGCATCGGAGAGAGCGTCGCCGGCTCCAGCCGCAGCGTCGCGCCGATGTCCTTCACTGTCCGGGGCTCCCGGTCCCAGAGCGCGAGCATCACCAGGTACTGCGGGTGCGTCAGGCCGAGGGGTTCGAGCAGCGGACGGTAGATGCCGATCACCGACCGCGACGCCACCGCCAGGGCGAAGCAGACCTGCCGATCCAGCGCGAGCGGGTTCTCCCCCAGGTCGATGTCGGCCCGGTCGACCGTCCCGTTCACTCCCTCGGGCGCGTGCGTCGTCATGTCTCCCCTGCGGCCTCGTCGACCGGGTCGGCTGTGATGCACCCCATTTTGTTAGGGCACTAATCATTAGAGTACTATGTAGCCATGGCGAACGACGCTGACGAGCACGGGAAGAGCAACGCGCTCTACCAGGACAACCGCACGGCTCCGATCGTGAAGAAGGAGCCGAAGGCGGCGGTGATCAGCGCCCGCCAGCTCGCGCCGGGCACGTACCAGCCCCGCTGGTACGAGGACATCCCGTGGCGGATCTCCTACCGGATCAAGCGCGGGGTATTCACCATCTGGGGCCCGCCCCAGCTGAACCCGCACAACGACCCGCTCGCGCTGCTGGCCCGCCGCCGTGAGGAGCGCTACGCCGGCCGTAACCGCTGAGTCCCCTCCGCGGACGTAGCCTCGGCCCATGACTTCCGTCGCGGCGCCCGACATCCGGCTCGAGAACTCGTTCGCGCGGGACCTCGAGGGCCTCTACGTCGCCTGGCAGGCCGCGGAGTTCCCGTCGCCGTCGCTGCTGGCGTTGAACGACGACCTCGCCCGCGAGCTCGGGCTCGACCCGCAGTGGCTGCGCAGCCCCGCAGGCGTGCGCTTCTTCCTCGGCGCGGAACTGCCCGACGGGGCGACGCCGATCGCGCAGGGCTACGCCGGCCACCAGTTCGGCGGGTACTCCCCCCGGCTCGGCGACGGGCGCGCCCTGTTGCTCGGTGAACTCACCGATGTCCGCGGCGACCGGCGCGACGTGCACCTGAAGGGGTCCGGCCGCACCCCGTTCTCCCGGGGCGGCGACGGCAAGGCGGCCGTCGGCCCGATGCTGCGCGAGTACGTGATCGGCGAGGCGATGCACGCCCTCGGCGTCCCGACCACCCGCGCGCTGGCGGTCCTCGGCACCGGCGAGCAGATCTACCGCGAGGAGGGCGCGCTCCCCGGTGCGGTCCTCGTCCGCATCGCCGCGAGCCACCTGCGCGTCGGCAGCTTCCAGTACGCCTCCGCCCTGACCGTCGCGAAGCGGGACGAGACGGTGCTGCAGCGGCTCGCCGACTACGCGATCGCCCGTCACCACCCGGAGGCGGCGCAGGCCGAGCAGCCGTACGTGGCGCTGCTCGACGCCGTGACGACGCGTCAGGCCGAGCTGGTCGCCCGCTGGATGTGCCTCGGGTTCGTGCACGGCGTGATGAACACGGACAACGTCACGATCTCCGGCGAGACGATCGACTACGGGCCTTGCGCGTTTCTGGACGCCTTCGACCCCGGCACCGTGTTCTCCTCGATCGACTCGGGCGGTCGCTACGCGTACGCCAACCAGCCTCCGATCACCCTGTGGAACCTCTCCCGGTTCGCCGAGGCCCTGCTCCCCCTGCTCGGCGGCGACACCGACGAGGCCGTCAACCTCGTGGTGCCGGTGCTCGACACGTTCGCGGACCGGTTCGCCCACGCCTGGCGGGCCGGAGTCCTGGCGAAGCTGGGGCTGACCGAGTCGGACCCGGAGGCGGACGGCCAACTGGTTCAGGACCTCCTCGAGCTGATGGCGACGGAGCACGTCGACTGGACCTCGTTCTGGCGGTCGCTCAGTTCGGCGGCACGCGGCAACCCCGCCCCAGCCCGGGACGCGTTCCTCGCCCGCGACGCGTTCGACGCCTGGGCCGAGCGGTGGCTCGCCCGGCAACCCGACGCCGACGCGATGGACCGCGTCAACCCGATCTACATCCCGCGCAACCACAAGGTCGAGGAGGCGCTCACCGCGGCGACGCGCGGCGATCTCGCCCCGGTGACGCAACTGGTCGAGATCGTCCGCGACCCGTTCACCGAGCAGCCGGGCGCCGAGGAGTACGCCGCGCCCGACCCGAACGGCGGGAAGTACGTCACCTTCTGCGGGACCTAAGCTCCACCGCATGGCACGACTGGACGGCAAGGTCGCTCTGATCACCGGCGCGGCTCGCGGCATGGGTCGCGCCCACGCCCTCCGGCTGGCCGCGGACGGCGCCGACGTCCTCGCCCTCGACATCTGCGCGGACATCCCGAGTGTCGGGTACCCGCTCGGCACACCGGCGGAACTCGCCGAGACGGTGGCCGGCGTCGAGCGGGCCGACCGGCGCGCACTCGGCCTCACCGCCGACGTCCGCGACGTCGAGGCGATGAAGGCGGCGGTGGCGCAGGGGGTGGCCGAGTTCGGCCGGCTCGACATCGTCGTCGCGAACGCGGGCATCGCGCTGCCGGCCTGGGACATCGGCGACCCGCAGGCGTTCACCGATCAGATCGCGGTCAACCTGACCGGTGTCTGGAACACGGTCCACGCGGCCGCGCCGGCGATGATCGAGGCCGGCAACGGCGGTGCGATCGTGTTGATCAGCTCCGTGATGGGCCTGTCCGGGAGGACCGGCGGCGGCAACGGCACCGCCGACGGCTACACCGCCGCCAAGCACGGTCAGGTCGGGCTGATGCGCGCCTGGGCCCGGTGGCTCGCGCCCCACGCGATCCGCGTCAACACGATCCACCCCAGCGGCGTGGCCACGCCCATGGTCCTCAACGACACGATGGCCGCGTTGTTCGCCGACAAGCCGCCGCCCGAGAGCGGGGCCGACGTCGGGAACCTGCTGAACGTGACGATCCTTCAGCCCGAGGACATCGCGGGCGCGGTCGCCTGGCTGGTCTCCGACGAGGCCAAGTACGTCACCGGCGTCTCGCTCCCCGTCGACGCGGGCTTCGCCGTTCCCTGAGTGCGGAGGTTCGATGGAACAGATCACGACCGACCTCGCCGCCCAGCACGCGGAGCTGCGCGCCGTCCTGGGCGGCCTGCGGGCCGACCAGTGGGACGCGCCGTCGCGATGTGCGGGTTGGTCCGTCGCCGACGTCGTGCTGCACCTGGCCCAGTCGGACGAGGTCGCGGTCGGCAGCGCGCGGGGCGACATCGACGGCGCGGCCCGGGCGGCGGGCTGGGACCTGGACGCCCTGCACGCCGGCGAGCAGTCGATGGACGCACTCGCCGACCGCGCCGTGCAGGCTCAGCGCGGCGCCTCCCCCGCCGACCTCCTCGCCCGGTGGTCGGACACCGCCGACGCGCTGGTGACGACCCTGGCCGGGCTGGACCCCAAGGAGGCGCTGCCCTGGGTGGTCGGCCGGCTTCCGGCGCGCACCCTCGCGACCACGCGCCTCGCCGAGTGCTGGATCCACACCGGGGACATCACACCCGCTGCCGGGGTCGAGCAGCCGTTCAGCGAGCGGATGTGGCACATCGCCCGGCTGGCCTGGCGGACGATCCCCTACGCGTTCAGCCAGGCCGGGCAGGCGCTGGTCGGACCGGTGGCGGTCGTCCTGACCACCCCGGAGGGCGGGACCTGGACCTTCTCCGACGGCGACCCCGTGACCACGGTCACCGGCGACGCCATGACGTTCTGTCAGGTGGCGGCGCGGCGAATCCCCGGAGACGAGAGCGGCCTGATCGCGACCGGGCCGGACGCCGCCGCCGTGCTTGACCTGGTTCGCACCTTCGCCTGACCGTCCGGGACGGGTTGCGGGACACGCTGCGGGGAGGAATCCGGGAAAACCCGGATGCGACGAAGAGCGTCGTGCCGCCATCCTCGACACCGCTCCTCTACCGTCGTCACGTCGTCCTTGGGGGGACTCGTGGAACGCCTCGCTCATTTCGTGCTGCTGCACCGGCGGCTCGTCATCCTGGCCTGGGCGCTGATGTTCGTGATCGGCGGCATGACGGCGGCCAAGGTCCCGGACCGGCTGAACATCGACTTCTCGCTGCCCGGCCAGCAGGGCTACGAGACGTCGAAGGACGTGCTCGAGCGGTTCGGCAACGGCGGGCCAACCTCGAACACCCCCATCATCGTGACGGCGACGGTGCCGGAGGGGCAGTCGATCCCCGATCGCGCCGCGGACATCGAACCCGTCCTCGCGAAGCTCGGCGAGATCATTCCGGGCGGCCGGATCGCCGACTACTTCTCCGCCGACGAGGACCTGTTCCTCACCGAGGACCGGCGGACGATGTTCGCCTACGTGTACCCGGAGGAGTTCACCTCCTTCGACTACGCCCCGTGGGAGGACCTCCAGCCGCCCCTCGACGAGGCGATGGAGAACACCGACATCGACTGGGCGACCACCGGCTACGGAAAGCTGTCCGAGGGCGAAGGCGACGAGGAGGGCGAGTCGAGCCTGTTCATCGAGACGATGATCGGTGGCCTCGGTGCCCTGGCCGTCCTGCTGTTCCTGTTCGCCAGTCTGCTGGCGTTCATCCCGCTGCTGATCGCCGCCGTCTCGATCCTCACCACGTTCCTGGTCGTGCTGCTCGCGACCTACGTGATGGACGTCAGCTTCGTCGTGCAGTTCCTGATCGCACTCGTCGGCCTCGGGGTCGCGATCGACTACTCCCTGCTCGTCGTCAACCGATGGCGTGAGGAACGAGCTCACGGCCGGGACAACCACGACGCCGTCGTCATCGCGATGAAGTACGCCGGCCACGCCGTGGTCGCGAGCGCCGGCACGGTTGCGATCAGCCTGTGCGCACTGCTCGTCATCCCCGTGCCGCTGCTGCGGAGCATGGGCATCGGCGGCATGCTCATCCCGCTGATCAGCACGCTCGTGGTCTGCACGCTGCTGCCCGCCGTCCTCGGCGGCATCGGGCCGCGCGTCGACTGGCCGAAGATCCGGCACGAGGACAAGCCGTCCCGCGGCTGGTCGGCCTGGGCCCGTGGCATCGTGCGCTCCCGGTGGCTCGCCGCCGGTCTCGCGACCCTCGCCCTGGCGTTGCTGACCGCGCCGATCTTCGGCATCAAGATCGGGCAGGCCCGGACCGAGTCGCTGGCCAACGGGGGCACGGCCTATGAGGCCCTGCGGACGCTGCACGCCGGCGGTGTCGCCCCCGGTGTGGTCTCCCCCATCGAGGTGCTGATCACCGGGCCGGAGGCGAACGAGTCCGCCGGCAAGGTGGTCGCGGCCGCCGAGGCGACCCCGGGCGTCTACGCCGCGTTCGCCCCGGCGAACGAGCAGTGGCGTACCGGCGACTCGGTGCTCGTCGACGTCATCCCCACGGCCGAGACCGTCGACACGACGGAGGCCGGCATCGTCGACCGGCTCGCGGCCAACTTCGCGGACATCCCCGGCGTCGTCGGCCTCTCCGGTTCGGGCCCGACGATCCAGGACTACATCGACGCCGTCTACAAGAACTTCCCGTACAGCCTGGCGCTGATCGCGCTGGTGACGTTCATCCTGCTGGTGCGGACGTTCCGCTCGATCCTGCTGCCGCTCAAGGCGGTGGTGCTGAACATCTTCTCGGTGGCCGCGACGTTCGGCGCGACCGTCCTGTTCTGGCAGCACGGCCACGGCTCGGAGCAGATCTTCGACATCGAGGCGACCGGGGCGATCACGTTCTGGGTGCCGCTGGTGATCTTCGCGTTCCTCTTCGGCCTCTCGATGGACTACGAGGTGTTCATCCTCGCCCGGATGCGGGAGGAGTACGACCGGACCGGGCACACGGACACCGCGGTCATCGAGGGCCTGGCCCGGACCGGACGGCTCGTCACCGGCGCGGCGCTGATCCTGTTCCTCGCCTTCGTCGCCCTCGCGGCCTCCCCCGGCACCGAGATCAAGGTGCTCGCCACCGGCCTCGGCATCGGCATCCTGCTCGACGCGACGATCGTCCGCGCCGTGCTCGTGCCGGCCCTGGTGTCACTGTTCGGGGACTGGAACTGGTGGCTCCCGGCCTGGATCGCCAAGCCGCTCCGCCTCGAACCGCACCCGCGGCCGGGCAAGACCCTCCCGGTTGCCCCTCCCCCGGAGGAGCCGGAGTTGGTCCCCACCACGACGGGGTGGCCTCCCGCCTGAGCTTGGCAGGGGCTGGCTCTCTCGCCAGACATACCTCGCATCTGCCATACTGGGGTCGTGACGACGTTTCGCATCAGCGAGGTCGCTGACCTGATGGGGGTCAGCACCGACACCGTGCGCCGCTGGACCGACAGCGGCCGCCTGCCCGCCTCCCGCGAGGCCAACGGACACCGGACCGTGGACGGGGCCGCTCTCGCCGCGTTCGCGCGCTCCCTGGCGGAGAACCCCGACCCCGAACGGACCGTCACCACGTCGGCCCGCAACAGCATGCGCGGGATCGTGACCCACGTCGTTCGCGACACCGTGATGGCCCAGGTCGAGATGCAGTGCGGGCCCTACCGGATCGTCTCGCTGATGAGCCGCGAGGCCGCCGACGACCTCGGCCTCGAACCGGGTGTCCTCGCGATCGCGATGGTCAAGTCGACCAACGTGATCGTCGAGCTCGCCGACGCCGACTGACCCCGACCTCCGGGCCGGCACGGTCCGGACCGAGCCGCTGGAGCTCCCCCATGTCCCGAGCACTCCCCGTCGTGGTGGCCTGCGTCCTTGCCGTGGGCATGTTCGCCGCGGCACCCGGCAGCGCGAGCGTCGACTCCCCCGGCAGCTCGACGGCCGAACTCAAGGGCGTCACCGTGACGGGCGCCGTGGGCGACCGCGGCCCGATCAGCCGGGCGGCTCTGGCCCGGTTCGACCAACGCGCGGTCCGGATGACCTACCGGACCAGCGGCGGGCCCCAGACGCATCGGTACACCGGACCGCTGCTGCTCGACGTCCTGCGCGCGGTCGAGCCGAACTTCAGCTCCGACCGGCACGACCCGCTCCGCTACGCGATCCTCGTGCAGGCCACCGACGGGTTCCTCTCCGCGATCGCCTGGGGCGAGATCGACCCGGAGCTCGCGAACAAGCGGGCGATCGTCGCACTGACCGAGGACGGCAAGAAGCTGACGCGTCCCCGCATCGTCCTGCCCAGCGACGCCCACGGTGCGCGCCAGGTCTACGACGTCGCTTCGATCTCACTGCTCCGCCTGAGCCCGGAGATGGCTCACGGCAAGGCGGGCCGGGTCCTGCGCGACACCCCCGGCCACGAACACCACTGACGCCGCCTCACATCGCCGCCCCACCTGGACCTGCGAACTCTGGAGACCTCCATGTCCCGCTCTCCGCGGTTTCGGCGCAGCTGCGCCGTCGTCGCCGCTCTCGCCCTGGCCCTGCCCCTCGCCGCGTGCTCCAACGACGACGACGATGCGCTCGTGCCGTCGGGTTCGAGCACGCCCGCCGCCGAGCGCCGCGAGCTGATGGTGTTCGCCGCGGCCTCGCTCACCGGGGCCTTCACGGAGCTCGGCAAGAAGTTCGAGTCCGACCACCCCGGGGTGACGGTGCGTTTCAACTTCGGGTCCAGCGGCACACTCGCGACCCAGATCAACGAGGGCGCACCCGCGGACGTGTTCGCCTCCGCATCCCCCGCCACGATGACGACCGTCACCGACGCCGGCAACGGTGCCGGTGAAGCCGTGACGTTCGTGAAGAACCGGCTCGAGATCGCGGTGCCCGCGGGCAACCCGGGCGAGGTCGACGACATCGAGGACTTCGCCGACGACGGCCTCGACATCGCGCTGTGCGCCGACACCGCCCCGTGCGGTGCGGCCGCGGACAAGATGTTCGCCGCCGCGAACATCACCCCGAAGCCCGACACCCGCGAGGCTGACGTGAAGGCCGTACTCACCAAGGTCGAGGCCGGCGAGGTCGACGCGGCGCTCGTGTATCACACCGACGTGCTGTCGGCCGCCGCCGGCAAGGTCGAAGGCATCAGCTTCGAGGAGTCGGACCTCGCGATCAACGACTACCTGATCAGTGCGTTGAAGGACGCCAAGCACGCGGACCTGGCAACCCAGTTCGTCGAGTTCATCCAGACCGACGCCGCGCAGGACGTGCTCAAGGCGGCGGGCTTCGAGTCTCCCGGGGCGACGGAGAGCGCGTCGCCCTCCGCCTCGCCGGCGTCGTAGCGACGGCGTGGCAGCATCGCGAGGGCGATGAGCATCTCCACCGAGAGCGAGAGGGCGGGCCCCGTGGGCGGCGGGGCCCGCCCTCCGCGCGCGCCCCGGGAGCGGTCCGGGATCCCGCCGCTGCTGCTCGCGCCGGCCGGCATCGGCCTGGTCTTCCTGATCATCCCGCTCGTCGGTCTGATGGTGCGCGCGCCGTGGACCGAGCTGCCCGACCAGCTCGGCCGAGAGATCGTGCGCGACGCGCTCGCCCGGTCGATGTACACGGCGTCGATGGCGACGCTGCTCTCGCTCCTGCTCGGGGTGCCGATCGCCGTGGTGCTCGCGCACGGCCGGTTCCGCGGCCGTGGCCTGGTGCGCGCACTGGTGACGGTCCCACTGGTGCTGCCACCGGTCGTCGGTGGTGTCGCGCTCTTCGCCGCGCTCGGCCGCCGGGGCGTGATCGGTCAGCACGTCCACGACTGGACCGGCTACTCGCTCCCCTTCACCACGAACGCGGTGATCATCGCCGAGACGTTCGTCGCGATGCCGTTCCTGATCATCGCCGTGGAGGGCGCCCTGCGCGGCGCGGATCCCCGTTTCACCGAGGCGGCCAGCACGCTCGGAGCCACCCGCTGGTACGCGTTCCGACGAGTGACGCTCCCTCAGGTGATGCCGGGTATCGCCGCCGGCGCGGTGCTCTGCTGGGCCCGCGCGCTCGGCGAGTTCGGCGCGACGGTCACCTTCGCGGGCAGCCTCGAGGGCCGGACGATGGTCATGCCCTCCGCCGTCTACCGCGAGCTCGAAGCCGGTCACCCGGACACCGCGATCGCGCTGAGCCTGGTGCTCATGGTGATCTCGGTCGTCGTGCTCGCCAGCCTGCGCGAGCACTGGATCTCGCCGGGACGGACGCGATGACCGGACTGACCGCGGACTTCCGCGTCGGCCGTGGCACCTTCCACCTGGACCTCGGCCTGACCGTGCCCCCGGGTGGGACCGTGGCCCTGCTGGGCCCGAACGGGGCGGGCAAGTCGACCGCGTTGCGCGTCCTCACCGGGCTGCTGCGCCCGTACGAGGGCGAGGTCCGCCTCGACGGCACCGTGCTCGACGGGCCGGGCGTCCACGTCGCACCGGAGCGCCGGCCGATCGGTGTCGTCTGGCAGGACTACCGGCTGTTCCCCAACCTGTCCGCACTCGACAACGTCGCCTTCGGGCTGCGCACGCGCGGCGTCGGGAAGACCGAGGCCCGGGAGCGCGCGGCGGCCTGGATCGAGCGCGTCGGCCTCACCGAGCACGCGCGTAAGAAGCCGGGTTCGCTCTCCGGCGGCCAGGCGCAGCGGGTGGCTCTGGCCCGCGCGCTCGCCCCGGAACCGAAGCTGCTGCTGCTCGACGAGCCGTTGGCCGCCCTCGACGCGCGCACGCGGCTCGACGTCCGCACGAACCTCCGCAAGCACCTGGCCGATTTCGGCGGCGCGACGGTGCTCGTCACCCACGACCCGCTCGACGCGATGGTGCTCGCCTCCGACGTCCTCGTCCTGGAGGAGGGCCGGGCGGTGCAGCGCGGACCGGTCGCCGAGGTCGCCCGTCACCCGCAGACCGACTACGTCGCGCAACTCGTCGGGTTGAACCTCTACCGCGGGATCGCCGACACCACGGGCGTGCGGTTGCCGGACGGGACGGTGATCTCCGCCGTTATGGACCACCTCGCGCCGCACGATCCGGTCGAGGTGCTCGTCGCGTTCTCGCCGTCCGCGGTCAGCGTCTTCACCGAGCGGCCGGTGGGTACGCCGCGGAACGTCTTCCCCGCGCAGATCACCGACATGGAGCTGCACGCCGGCGCGGTGCGCCTGCGGTTGGAGGGCGCGCTGGACGTCCTCGCGGACGTCACCGCCGGCGCGGTGGCGGACCTCGACCTCGTGCCCGGCCGGCAGGTCTGGGCCACCGTGAAAGCGACGGAGACCTCGGTCTATCCCGCCTAGGGTGGCGATCATGTCGCTGCCCGGTCGCCGCCCGTCGTTCCTGCTCGAGCTCGACCTCGACGTCCCGCTCGTCGACCCACCCCCGCAGGCCCCGCTGGCGAAGGCCCTGGGCCGCGGCCAACCGGCGCTGCGCACGGTGCTCGCGGACCTGCATCGCGCGGCGAAGGACCCGCGGGTGGCGGGGCTGATCGTCCGCACCGGCGGCACCTCGCACCCCCTGGCGCACGCCCAGGAACTGCGCGACGCCCTCACCGAGTTCGGCGCCTCCGGCCGCCCGACGGTCGCGTGGGCGGAGACGTTCGGCGAGTTCGGTCGCGGGACGTCGGGCTACCTGATCGCGACGGGGTGCTCGGAGATCTGGCTGCAGCCGACCGGGGAGGTCGGCGTCACCGGGATGGCGGCCGAGGCACTGTTCCTCCGCGAGCTGTTCGACCGGCTCGGGCTGCGGGCCGAGGTCGGTGCTCGGCGCGAGTACAAGAACGCGCCGAATCTGGTGACCGAGCGCGGGTACACCGAGCCCCACCGCGAGGCGATGACCCGTCTGGTGACCTCGAGCCTGGGCACGGTGCTGGAGGAGCTCGCGGAACGCCGCGGGCTGGACGCCGACGACCTGCGCACCCTCGTCGACCGGGCGCCGATCGCGGCGGAGGACGCCCTCGCCGCCGGGCTGGTCGACCACCTGGGCTACCGGGACGAGGCGTACGCGGCCCTGACCGCGCGGCTGCCCGGGGCGCAGCTGCGGTTCCTGCACCGCCTCACCGAGACCCCGGCCGCCCGGCTCCGCACCGCCACCGCCCGGGACCGGCGCCACGTCGCGGTCGTCGACGTCGTCGGCACGATCCGGTCCGGCCGCAGCGGCCGCAACCTGTTCGGAGCGGCCGCGGGGGCCGACACCGTGAACGCGGCCCTACGGGCCGCGGCGCGCGACGAGCACGTCGGCGCGGTCGTCCTGCGCGTCGACTCCCCCGGCGGTTCCTACATCGCCTCGGACGCGATCTGGCGGACCTCACAGGGGCTGCGAGCCGCCGGCAAGCCACTGGTCGTCTCCATGGGCGCGGTCGCCGCGTCGGGCGGCTACTACGTCGCGATCGGCGCGGACCGGATCCTCGCGCAGCCCACGACCGTCACCGGCTCGATCGGGGTGTTCGGCGGCAAGCTCGTCGTGGGCGACGTCCTCACCCGGCACGGCATCGACCACGACGCGGTCGCCGTCGGCGCGCGGGCCCGGATGTCGTCGCCGCGCGTCGGGTTCGACGCCGACCAGCTCGCCGCGCTCGAGGCCTGGCTGGACCGGGTCTACGCCGACTTCAAGGCGAAGGTCGCGGCCGCCCGGGGGCTCTCGGCGGAGGAGATCGAGGTGGCGGCGCGGGGCCGGGTCTGGACCGGGGCGGACGCTCGCGAACGCGGCCTGGTCGACGCCTTCGGCGGGCTGCCGGAGGCCGTCGCGCAGGCCCGTGCCCTCGCCGGCCTCTCCCCCGACGCCCCGGCGCGGCCCCTGCCCGTCCCGTCTCCCCTGAACCGCTTCGCCCGGCCCCGGTCGAGCGAGGACCCCCGGGCCGCGGCCGCGCTCGGGCCCGTGTCCTTCGCCACCTCGGTCGCGGCCGCCGGGTGGGGTTCCTGGGCGGAGCTCGCCACCGCCCTCGGGCTGCCGGCCGCGGGTCCGCTCACGCTGGACGTCGGCGCGCTGCGGGGCTGATCCCGGCCCGGCCCCACGAGACCCGCCGACGGGGCGTGCTGGCCCGTGACCTGCGCATACCGCCTTTCGGTGGCGTTTTCTGTGGCGACGCTGTGGTCGGACTGGGAAGGCGCTACGCGTTGGTAACTTTGACCCGAATTCAGTGGCGGACGGCCTCCGGACGCGGTACCAAGAGGGTGGCGAAACGGTTTCGTACACCGGCTCCCGGGAATTGATAGCAGCATCGGGCCGTTGCTCGTACCAGTGAGTACGAGTAGCTCCCAACCGGGGGATTGCCACGACAGGGCCTGGAGCCCAGGAGGCGGCGGAACATGAGTGAGCGAGCACTGCGCGGCTCGCGGCTCGGCGCGACGAGCTACGAGACCGACCGGGACATCGAGCTGGCCCCGCGCCAGGTCGTGGGCTACGCCTGCCCGAAGGGGCACGCGTTCGAGGTGCCCTTCTCGGCCGAGGCCGAAGAGGTTCCGGTGGTCTGGGAGTGCCGTGTCTGCGGCAACGTCGCACTGCGTGCCGACAACCCCGAGCAGGACGACAAGCGGGGCAAGCCGGCCCGCACCCACTGGGACATGTTGATGGAGCGCCGGACGCGCGAGGAGCTCGAAGAGATCCTCGAGGAGCGCCTGGCCGTCCTCCGCGCCGGTGGGATCCCCGGCCACCCGGCCACCCGCAAGTCGGCCTGACCCGACGCGCCCCGCGCCGACCCGCGCGACCGCACAACCGAACAGACCTGCGAAACAACCCCACCAAGGGGGTGTCACCCCTTGGTGGGGTTTTTCCACATCTGGCGCCGGTTCTCCACAACCCCGGCTGTGGATATGTGGATTACTCGTCGACGATCTCGCCGGGGATGACATCCCCGCGGCCGTCCGGCCGCCGGCCAGGACCGAAGCCGCCAGGACCGAAGCCGCCGGGCCCGAAGCCGCCGGGCCCGAAGCCGCCGGGACCGGTCGGCCCGCCGGGGATGACGACGAAGTAGCGCTTCGCGAAGACCACGAGGCCCCGCCTCGCGAGCGGTCGGGTGAACGGCAGGACGAGGAAGAGCCCGACGGTGTCGGACAGGAAGCCGGGCGCCAGCAGCAGCGTGCCGCCGATCAGGATCAGCGCGCCGTCGGCGAGTTCCTTCGCGGGCAGCCCGCCGCTGTTCACCTTCTCCCGGAGCGCGAGCCAGGCCCGTCGGCCCTCGCGCTTGATCAGCCAGCTGCCGAGGACGGCCGAGCCCATCAGCAGGAGGATCGTCCAGCCCGCGCCGATCTCCTGGCCGACCTGCACGATCACGTAGATCTCGGCGATCGGCACGATCAGCAGGGCGAGGACCACGAGCAACGGCATGCCGCCCATCCTCCCCCACCACCCGCGGGATGACGTCCCGGGCGCAGCCGTGTCAGCCCGTACGCGGGCCGACAGGGCACCCCTGCGGGACGTCATCCCGCAGGAGAGGGCGCGCGGGTCAGACCCGGGCGGGCGGGGTGGGCGTGGCGCGGTTGCCGCGGCGGAGCCGGGCGACGCGGTGGGCGACGCCCCACGTCGTGACGCGCCAGAGCGCCTCGGTGACGATGCCGCGGCTCATCTTGGAGACGCCGTGCTCGCGCTCGACGAAGGTGATCGGCACCTCGACGACCGTGAACCCGCGCTGGACGGCCCGCCACGCCAGGTCGATCTGGAAGCAGTAGCCCTGGGACGCGACGTCCTGCATGTCGAGGCCGCGCAGGGTGTCGGCACGGAAGGCGCGGAAACCGCCAGTCGCGTCGCGGATCGGGATGCCGAGGGCGAGCTTCGCGTAGAGGGTGCCGCCGCGCGAGATCAGCTTGCGCGTCGCGGGCCAGTTCACGACGGCGCCACCGGGGACCCAGCGGGAACCGAGCACGAGGTCGGCCGTGCCGCCGTTGTCCTTGAGCGCGGCGAGCAGGCGGGGCAGGTCCTCGGGCCGGTGGGAACCGTCGGCGTCCATCTCGACGAGGACGTCGTAGCCGCGGTCCAGGCCCCAGGCGAAGCCGGCGAGGTACGCGGCGCCGAGACCGGCCTTGCCGGCGCGGTGCATCACGTGCACCTGCGAGTCGGACGCGGCGAGGGAGTCGGCGAGGTCGCCGGTGCCGTCCGGGCTGTTGTCGTCGGCGATCAGGACGTCCGCGTACGGGACGGCCTCCCGCAGCCGCGCGGTCACCGCGACGATGTTGGGCGCCTCGTTGTAGGTCGGGACGATGACCAGCACCGACGGCTGGACGGGCTCACTCATGGTGAAGCCACCGTAACCGGGTCGCCCGCACGTCGAGCGCGGAACCGGCGCAGCCACGCGGTGACGAGCAGTACACCGACGGGCAGGCACAACGCGAGCTCGACCCAGGCGCCCAGCCGGGTCGCGAGGGTCTTCGCCCCGCGCAGCGGCACCTCGGCGACGATCACGCGCTGCGTGAACTCCTGGGTGCGGTGCTCCACGCTGCCGTCCGCGCGGATGACGCCACTGATCCCGCTGGTGGCGGCGATCACCATCGCGCGGCCGTGCTCGATCGAGCGCAGACGCGAGATCGCGAGCTGCTGCTCGGGCTGGCCGGTCCGGCCGTAGGTGGCGTTGTTGGTCTGGACGACGAGCAGCTTCCCGCCGTCGCGCACGGTCTCGCGGACCAGACCGTCGAACGCAACCTCGAAGCAGATGACGTCCCCGACGCGCGTGCCCCCGAGGTCGAGGACCCCGGACTCGGTTCCCGGCAGGAAGTCGCGCGGGATCAGCGCGAGGCGGCCGATGAACTTCGTCATCAGGTCGCGCATCGGGATGTACTCGCCGAACGGCACCAGCTTGCGCTTGGTATACCGCTGCCCCGGGCCGGACGTGGGCGACCAGACGATCGCGGTGTTGGTGACGTGGTCAGGCGGGGCGTCGAGCACCGTGCCGATGAGGGTGTCGGCACCGACGTCGCGGACGGCGTCGTTCATGCGCGCGAAGACGTCCGGGTCGCGGAACGGGTCCTCGTCGGAGGCGTTCTCGGGCCAGATGACCATCTGTGGCGCGGGCACCTTGCCGGCGCGGATGTCCGCCGCGAGCTGGTGCGTGGCCGTGAGGTGGTTGGTGATGACAGCGTCGCGCTGCGCCGCGAGCGAGAGGCCGGCGCGCGGCACGTTGCCCTGGACGAGCGCGACGGTCGCGCTCGAGCCGCCCGAGGTCGGCAACGGGATCGCCAGGCAGGCGAGCACACCGGCGAGCGTCCCGCCGGCGAGCACGCCCGCGGGCCGGACCCGCCCGGAACGGGCGGCGAGGACGACGGCGGCGAGCGCGGTCCCGGCGGCGGCGACGCCGGCGCTGACGAGCGGACTGCCGCCGATCGACGCGAGCGCGGCGAGCGGGGAGTCGACCACCCCGAACGCGAGCTTGCCCCAGGGAAAACCCCCGAGCGGTTGGCGCGAACGCAGGGCCTCGACGAGCACCCAGAGTCCGGCGTGGATCAGCGGCCAGGCGCGGTAGCGGTAGCTCCAGGCCATCGCGATCGCGGCCGGCGCGTAGAAGGCCGACTCGAGCAGCGAGAGCACGATCATCGCGTCCCAGCCGATGACGTGCAGCCAGCGGATCAACGTCAGGAAGAACGCGAGCGCGTAGACGTAGCCGACCGCCGCGGCGCGCTTCGGAGTCAGGTCCCGGACGAGCAGGCTGAGCGCGGCGACGGCTGGGAACGCCAGCGGCCACAGGTCGTACGGCGGGAACGCGAGCGCGAGCGCGATCCCGGCGAGGACCGCCAGGGACAGACGAGGTCGCACCGGACCTCCTCCAAGCGCCGCGCGGAACCGGATTGCACGGTACAACGCACCCTGCTCCCCCGCCGTCACGTGACGCGGCATACCAAAGTTATTCGGTCGGGTTACTTGTTTTCGGGCGCCTCCGCTGGCACCGTCGAGGAGTGAGCACGCAAACCCTCTCCGAACCGCGGGCCGGGCGCTCGACCATCACGACGGCGGGCAGCCCGGCCCGGATCGCTCTCGCACTCGCGGCCCAGCCGGCACTCTGGCGGCCCGCGGTGCGGTTCGACCCGGCGGCGCGGGTGCACACCCGGATCGCCGCGGAGGCCGACTGGGAGGCGTGGCTGCTCACCTGGTTACCGGGCCAGGGCACCGACATCCACGACCACGGCGGCTCGGCGGGGGCCCTGCTGCCGTTGCGTGGAGTGCTGTCGGAGTGGACGCCGGGGGGCACCGGACGCCTGGGGCGGGCGTTCCGGCCGGGCCGGACCCGGCGCCTGCGGGGTGGGGACCTGCGGGCGTTCGGGTCCGACCACGTCCACCGCGTCCGCAACGATGCGGACGCGCCGGCGGTCAGCCTGCACGTCTACGCGCCGCGGCTGGAGTCGATGACCCGGTACGCGCTCGTCGAGGGACGCCTGGTGCCGCTGTCGACCGAGCGGGCGGGGGCGGACTGGTGAGCGCGATCAGCATCCTGAGCGCCGGACCGACGGCGCCGCCGGGTGCACGGTCGATCGACGAGATCCTCGCGGCGGCACGCCGTCGCCTGCGCCGCCTCGACCCCGAGCTGGCTCGCCGCGCGATCGCCGAGGGCGCCGTCCTGGTCGACATCCGGCCCGCGGCGCAGCGCGCCGTCGAGGGCTCCGTGCCCGGCGCCCTGGTCGTCGAGCGCAACGTGCTCGAGTGGCGCTTCGACCCCCGGAGCGACGCGCGACTGCCGATCGCCTCGTACGACCTGCACGTCGTCGTCATCTGTTCGGAGGGCTACACCTCCAGCCTGGCGGCCGCGAGCCTGCAGGACCTCGGCCTGCGCGCCACCGACGTCATCGGCGGGTTCGCCGCCTGGAAGGCGGCCGGACTCCCCCACACCTGACCCGCGGGTTCTGCCCCGACCGTCACCCTGACTGAACTAACCTCAGTGACAATCAGGGCTTTTCGGCGTGCCGGCGCGGGGATTCGGGGAGGGGGCTGTCATGGACCTCGACCCGATGATGGCCCTGGCCGGTCTCTTCGTCGGGTTCATCGTCGGTCTCACCGGCATGGGCGGCGGCGCGCTGATGACGCCGGTCCTGGTCATCTTCTTCAACGTCAACCCGCTGACGGCCGTGTCCAGCGACCTCGTCGTCTCGCTGGTGATGAAGCCGATCGGCGGCGCGGTCCACGCCCGGCGCGGGACGGTGAACGTCCCGCTCGTGACCTGGCTCGCGCTCGGCTCGGTGCCGGCCGCGTTCGGCGGCGTGCTGCTCCTGCGCGCCCTCGGCGGTGAGGACGCCGACCTGCAGTCGTTCGTGAAGCACGCGCTGGGCTGGGCGCTGCTCCTCGCGGCCGCCGGGATCGTGCTCAAGTCCCTGCAGACGATCCGGACCAAGGCCCGCACCGCGGACCACACCCCGCCACCGGTGGTGATCCGCCCGATCCCGACGCTGCTGATCGGCGTGGTCGGCGGTGTCGTCGTCGGCATGACGTCGGTGGGCTCGGGCTCGCTGATCATCGTCGCGCTGCTGTTCCTGTACCCCGGGCTCAAGGCGGCCGAGATCGTCGGCACGGACCTGGTCCAGGCGGTCCCCCTCGTCGGCGCGGCCGCCGTCGGGCACCTGCTGTTCGGCGACTTCGAGTTCGAGGTCGCCTCCTCCGTGCTGCTCGGCGCGATCCCCGGCGTCTACGTCGGCGCTCGCGTCTCGTCCCACGCCTCGCAGGCGGTGATCCGGCGGGCGCTGGTCATCGTGCTGACCGCCTCGGCACTCAAGCTGCTCGGCGTCGGGAACGGCGCCCTGTTGGGCTGGCTCGCCGCCGCCCTGGTCCTCGGCACCCTGCTCTGGGCGCTGGTCCGGCACACCCAGGGCCTCACCCGCCGCCCCGGGCCCCTCACCCCCGCCGCGGCGCTTCGGGAGTGGCTCGGCGCCCTCACCGGCCGCGGGAAGCCCAAGGCCCCCAGAAGTGACGTCCCGTCACCTGCGAGCGAAGCCGCCGCTCGGAGCGAAGGGCGCCGGTGACGGAGAGAGCGTCGCGAGCTTGCGAGCACGCGACCGGAGGAACCCGGCGGTCTTCGCGGAGGCGGCCGCTGCGCGAGCGTTCGCGCGCGGAGCGCGCCGTGCAGACAGCGGCGGGGCCGGACGGTTAGGTCCGGCCCCGCACTGTCGGGTTCAGGAACGTGCGCGATTGGTGTCTGGAGAACCTTCGGACCGGGCGCGTGATCGTTGGCTGCGAACCCGCACTCCGTTGTCTACTGGTCTCCAGACTCCTCTCGGGCCCAACCCCGTGCCGGTCGTTCCCCCTTCACGACATCTCCGAACACCCTGGCGTACCTGGCGCCGGTGGCGGTGCAACCACCTTTTCGGCCCGCGCATGGAGTCGTCGTTCCGGCGGCGATCCTCACTGGTCGTCCTGCGTTGGACGTCGGGAAACGTACTAGGGCGAATCGCCCCTTCTCAACCCGGCGATGACCTGCGGCGATGCGCAACGTCGCAGGTCAGTCGCATCGGCGAGGACAAGAGAAATTTCGCGGAATGCGCCGAACGGTCAGCGCGCCGGCGGCACGACCACGTCGGCCACCGCCTCGACGACAAGCAGCGGCGGATCGAGGACGCAGCCGGCCGACTCCGACACCTCGGGCGTGGCCCGGCAGCACACGTACGCGCGTAGGTCGAGCGTCCGGCTCCGGGTGCCGACGCGGGTGACGGTGGCAGTGACCTCGACGACGTCGCCGGCCTTCACCGGGGCCTTGAACGCGATGCTCGAATACCCGGCCAGGAGAC
Organism: Sporichthya brevicatena; assembly: GCF_039525035.1. NCBI lineage: Bacteria > Bacillati > Actinomycetota > Actinomycetes > Sporichthyales > Sporichthyaceae > Sporichthya > Sporichthya brevicatena. Next base: position 12,851 of record NZ_BAAAHE010000040.1, on the reverse strand, counting down.
CCTCGTCACCGTCGGTACGCAGGCACATCTCCGTTGCGACGTCCCCGAAGAGGCCGAGGACGTAGGCCCCGTCGAGCAGGGACCCGCCGTAGTGCGCCTCCGCGTGCGAGACGTACCGGCGGTGGGTGACGGTGGTCCCCACGACAGCTCCGGCGGGGGCGGTGGGACGAGGCTCACTCATGCCGCGATCCTCGCCGAGGCGAGGGCGTGGACGAGGTAGCCGGCGACCTCACGCGGCGTCGTGCCGCGTGTGAAGATCCGGTCGACGCCGAGGTCCGCCGCAGCACCCGGGTCGAAACGCGGTCCCCCGACGACGAGCAGGGGCCGGCGGCCGTCCGGGAAGAGTTCACTCATCCGGCTCACCAGCGCCCGCGTGTTGGTCAGGTGGGCGTCCTTCTGGGTCACGACCTGGGAGACCAGGACGGCGTCGGCCGCGTGGGCTCGCGCCGCCTCGGCGAGGGCGTCGATCTCGACCTGTGCCCCGAGGTTGACGACCTTGATCTCCCGGTAGTACTCCAGCCCCTTCTCCCCCGCGAACCCCTTGATGTTCAGGATCGCGTCGATGCCGACGGTGTGGGCGTCGGTCCCGATGCACGCGCCGACCACGACGAGCTTGCGCCGCAGAGTCGTCCGGATCGCGGCGTTGACCTCGGCCGGCGTGAGCAGCGGGTACTCGCGCTCGGCGACGGTGATCTCCGCCAGGTCGACCACGTGCCGGCACCGGCCGTAGACGACGAAGAAGGTGAAGTCCGGGCCCATGCCCCGGGCGTGGACGACCATTGCCGGGTCGAGGCCCATCTTGGCGGCCAGCTGGAGGGCGGCGGCCTCGGCGCGCGCGTCGTGGGCGACGGGCAGGGTGAACGAGACCTGGATCATGCCGTCGTTCGTGGTGTCACCGTAGGGACGGACGAAACGCGTGTCCTTCATCTGACCCTCCGTCATGCCGCACGCTCCCGGACGTCGGGTTCCAGCAGTTCCGCGACCGGGTTGCAGTAGTCCTCGGCCTTCTCGGCGACGCCGTCGAGCCCCTTGCCGCGGTCCGCCGGACGACGCATCAACCCGAACGTGCCGTCGCCGATCGCGGCGAGCAGACCCTCGGCGCCGATGCGCTCGAGCAGGTCGATCGCCTCGCCGAGCACCGTGTGGGCGCGCTGCGCGACGAACGAGTCCGGCGCGAGCTGCAGGTCCTCGTGGAGGCGCCCCGCCGCGTCGAGGACGTAGCGGGCGTTACGGAGCGCCAGGTCCCGGTCGGAGAGGAACGGCGTCACGACCGCCTCGGTCATCATCCCGATCAGCAGGATGCCCTGGCCGGTGAGCGCCCCGGCCAGGTTGAAGAACCCGTCGAGCAGGTAACCGCCGAAGATGTCACCGGTCATGTGCTTGGTCGGGGGCATCCACTTCAGTGGAGCGTCCGGGAACAGGGCTCGGGCGAGCATCGCGTGCGCAAGTTCGAGACGGAACGAGTCCGGCAACGCGGGATTGATCTCGAAGGCGTGCCCGAGACCGAGTTGCCAGTCCTCGAGACCGGCCTCCTTGGCGAAGTACTCGTTCAGCAACTGACTGACCGTCACGGTGTGGGCGGCCTCGACCGCGTCCGCCGTCGTCAGGTAGTTGTCCTCGCCGGTGTTGATGATGATCCCGGCGCGCGCGTGGATCTGGCGCGCGAACCGCTGGTCGGTGAAGGTGCGGATCGGGTTGATGTCGCGGAAGAGGATTCCGTACATCGAGTCGTTGAGCATCATGTCCAGCCGCTCGAGCCCGGCGAGCGCCGCGATCTCCGGCATGCACAGACCCGAGGCGTAGTTGGTCAGCCGGACGTAGCGGCCGAGCTCGCGGGAAACGTCGTCGAGCGCCGCGCGCATCAGGCGGAAGTTCTCCTGGGTGGCGTAGGTGCCGGCGTAGCCCTCGCGGGTCGCGCCCTCGGGGACGTGGTCGAGCAGCGACTGACCCGTCGAGCGGATCACCGCGACGACGTCGGCGCCCTCGCGGGCGGCGGCCTGCGCCTGCGGGATGTCCTCGTAGATGTCACCGGTCGCGACGATCAGGTAGATCCACGGCCGGCGCGGCGCGTCGCCGATCTCCTCGATCAACGCCTCGCGCTCGCGGCGACGGGCGTCGATCCGGGCGACGCCGCCGGCGGCCGCGACGCGGGCCGCGCTGCGGGCCTCGCGGGCGGCCGTGCCGGTGGGAACCCGGAAGCGGACCTCGCCCCGGACCACGGCGCCGGCCAGGGCGTGCAGGTCCCCGTGCTCACGCAGCGCGTCCCACACCGGCAGCGCGACGCCGTGCTCGAGTCCGACCTGGTCGCGCACCGTGTCGACCACGTGGTTGGCCCACGGCCGGCCGTCGGGGTCGGCGCCGTTCAGCCCGGCGAGCCGGAGCACCGCACGCTCGACCGAGGTGGTCGTGTGGGCGCGGGCGAGATCGACGATCGGCTCCCCCGCCGCCCGGGCGAGTGCGCGGGCTCGAGCCGCCAGGTCGGGATCGAGGTCGAGCTTCACGCGACCGCCTCCTGCGTCGTCGGGGTGGTGTCGAGGCGCCGGGCGAAGAGCGCACGGACGCCCGGCTCACGTCGGAACAGGTCGAGGGCGAGCTCGGCGTGCCCGGGTGTGTAGCCGGTGCCGACGAGCATCTCGACGTCGGCGGCGAGGCCCTCCGCGCCGAGCGCGGCGGCGGAGAACGACGTCGCCATCGAGAAGAAGACGACCGTGCCGCGGTCGCGCGTGGCGAGGATGGCTCCGCCCTCGGCGCCGGGGACGTCCACACAGACGACGGTGACGTCGGCCGGCCCGCCGCGGGAGGACACCGCGTCGAGGACGGCGACCGGGTTGCGGGCGTCGACGACGGCGACGTCGGTGGCGAGGTCGGTGGCGCGCAGCGCGGCGGCCTCGTCCTCGTCGCGCACCAGACCGATGCGCCGTCGGGCCCCGTTCGCCCTGGCCGCGGCGAGGGCGAGGGAGCCGCTCTTGCCGGCGGCGCCGAGGACTGCGACGGCGTGCGCCCCGCGTTCCCGTACGACCCGGGCCGTGAGGGCCGGGGCGCCACAGACGTCGAGCACGGCGAGCGCGGTCTCGGCCGGCAGGTCGATGGGGAGGACGGCCGCGATGGAACGGCCGAACAGGATTGCGTAGCCGGCGGCGGGGACCTGCTCGCCGCGACCGTCCCATTGCGCCAGTCCGTCGGTGAGGGCCAGCGGGGTCAGGGTGAGCGAGACGAGCGTGGCGACGCGGTCACCGGCACGCAGACCGAGTGGGCTGTCCGGGCCGACCTCGGCGACGCGGCCGATGAGCATGCCGCCGGAGCCCGTGACCGGGTTGTGCATCTTGCCCCGGCTCTCGACGATCTCGAGCACCTCCGCACGCACAGCCGCTCCGTCGCCGCCGTGAGCCTCGGACAGCTGCCGGAAGGAGGCGGCGTCCAGGTTGAGCCGCTCGACGTCGATGCGAACCTCGTCGGAGAACAGCTCGGCGCCGGCGTCGAGACGCCAGGCGGCCTGCGGGAGCGCACCCACGGGGTCGACGACCCGGTGCAGCCCCAGCGGATGCCCGGTCCCACGCACGGCCGCTCCGATCCGACTCGACGGGAAGATCTTTCGTCCCAGCATAGCCAGAGGACAGGAATTCCTGTCTCGAATCGCGCTCTGACCTATACTTTCTCCTGTCGAAACACCTTAGGGCAGTAGATTTGCCCGTCTCTGCCGTGTGGAGGGCACCCATGGTCCAGCCGTACCTGTACCAGCGGGCTGTCCTCGTCGAGCCCGACTGGACGCGGTTCCCGGGCTGGCGCGGGGTGACCGCGGCCGAGTGGGAGTCCGCGCAGTGGCAGCGCGCCCACTGCGTGAAGAACGTGGCGCAACTGCGGGCGGTCCTCGGTGACCTGGTCGACGAGCGGTTCTACGCCGACCTCGTCGCCGACCAGGAGCGGCACGCGACGATGTCGATGCTGATTCCGCCTCAGATGCTCAACACCATGGCCGCGACGCACGTCCCGGGCGGCCCCGGCTCATTGACGGACGCGTTCTACGCGGACCCCGTTCGCCGCTACATGCTGCCCGTCGCGTCCGACCGCGACCCGGAGTGGCCCAGCCACCCCTACTCGACCCGCGACTCCCTCCACGAGGCGGAGATGTGGGCCGTCGAGGGTCTGACGCACCGTTACCCGACCAAGGTGCTGGCCGAGCTCACCAACACGTGCCCGCAGTACTGCGGCCACTGCACCCGCATGGACCTGGTCGGCAACTCGACGCCGGCCGTCGACAAGCACCGCTTCGAGCTCAAGCCTGCCGACCGGCACGACCGGATGCTCGACTACCTGCGGGCCACTCCCGGCGTCCGTGACGTCGTCGTCTCCGGCGGCGACGTGGCCAACGTGCCCTGGCCGCGGGTGGAGTCGTTCGTCGGCGCACTCCTCGAGATCGAGAACGTTCGCGACATCCGCCTCGCCTCGAAGGGGCTCGTCGGACTCCCCCAGCACTGGCTCGCCGACGAGGTCAGGGCGGGGATGGAGCGCCTGGCTCGCGTCGCGCGGCGACGCGGGGTCGGCCTGGCGGTCCACACGCACGCGAACAGCGCCGCCTCGGTCACCCCCATGGTGGCGCGCGCCGCCGGGGCGATGCTCGACGCCGGAGTCCGTGACGTCCGGAACCAGGGCGTCCTGCTGCGCGGCGTCAACGACTCGGTGCCGGCGCTGCTCGACCTGTGCTTCGCACTCCTCGACGGCGCCGCGATCACGCCGTACTACTTCTACCAGTGCGACATGATCCCGAACTCCGAGCACTGGCGGCTCTCCCTCGCCCAGGCCCAGGCGCTCCAGCACGGGATCATGGGCTACCTCCCCGGGTTTGCGACCCCGCGCATCGTCGCCGACGTCCCGTACGTCGGGAAGCGGTGGGTCCACCAGGTCGAGTCGTACGACCAGGTCCGCGGCATCTCGCACTGGACGAAGAACTACCGGACCTCGATCGAGTCCGACGACACCGCCGCGATCTCCCGCGTCTACCCGTACTACGACCCGATCCACTCCCTCCCCGCCGCCGGCCAGGCCTGGTGGCGCCAGCAGGTCGCCCGCGCCGCCTCCTGACCCGCCGCCCCGCCCCTCCCCGCTCATTACTGAGCGGAGTGTTGCCTCTGATGCGCCGGCGACCACAGATCGTCCGTTGGCGGGCCGGAAATTGGTCGTCCGCGTATTAGAGATGCGCCGTCCGCTCGATCAGCCGGTGCGGCCCTGAAGGCGTGCCTCGGCCCGCGCCATCGCCGGAAGGACCCGCGCCGCCAGCAGCCGCGGGCTGCAGGCGATGCGCCAGTCCCATCGGACGATGTCGTAGCCGGCGTCGCGGAGACGCTGTTCGCGCTCCCACTGCAGACGGAGTTCCTCCATCGGTTCACGACCACGCATGCCGTACTTGGCCATACCGTCGGCCTCCCCGACCAGTCGCAGCGACGGCCAGTAGAAGTCGACCCGAATACGCGGGTAGTCCTTGATCAGGTACACCTGGCTCAGCGGCATGCGGATACCGGCTTCACGGAAAGAGATTCGCGAGACGCTCTCCAGCACCGACTCGGTCAGCGGGCACGCGAACTCATGGACGTCTCGCGCCACGTGGATACCAGGTCGACCGGCGCCGGCCGCGACCACCGCTCCGAACTCCTCCGGCGTGATCAGCTTCTTGCGGTACGCAGATTCGGCTGCGACCACGCCGTCCTCGAACCCGTGGTTCGCTGCCACATCGAGCAAAGTCCGTGCCGGAGACGTGACCGGGGTTCCATGGCACGTCGTCACCTGCTCGGACGGCAGGGATGCGACGCGTAGGAAATAGCCGTCCCGATGGGTGCTGGCGACGCCCTCGTCGTCCGTCAACAGCACGACCTCGTCGCCCGGTTGACGGCGCAGGTCGAGGCCGAAGATTCGCACCGCCGACGTGTCGGCTCCAACGACCTGACGCCGGCTCAGAGCAAGTTGGACGGCCCGTGTGTCCTGCGCGTGCAGCGTCTCCGGCGACGTCGCCGCCACGGCGCGGTCCGTCGCGGTGACGTAGACGTTCCGGCGCAGCCGGATCCACTGCCCCGACCGGGTGAGCGCCCGAACGTCGGCCCGGGTGTGACCCGCGGCGAGCGCATGGGCCAGCGTGAACGGTCCGGTTCCCTCAGAAATCCCCCGCATGGGCGCGTAGATTGCCACGATTTCGCCGAGGCCTCGGAAGTTATCCACAGGGGCCCGAACTCGCTCGCCGGGGCCCGAGCGGCAACGCGTCAGGATTGGGCGTCAGGCCGGCGACCTCTCTGATGCGCGCAGTGCCAGATTCGGGCGGCGAACGGGCTCAGATCGGGTCGTCCGGGTATTACAGGCAGCGCTCCGCTCAATAATGAGCAACCAAGAGAGCGGCGCGGGCCCTCTCAGCGGCCGCCGAGCTGGGTGATGCCGTTGGCCTTGAGGTCGTAGGGGGCGTGGGCGGTCTGGGTCTCGGTGAAGTCGTCGCAGGAGATGATCGCGACGAGGACGGGGTAGCTGCGGAACCCTCGGAGCTGACGACGGGTCAGCTCGGCCCGGTAGGTCGGGTTCAGGCGGAGGACGCGGGCGCGGTGACCGGCCTCGTCGAGACCGACGAGGGTGACCGTGAACGGGTTCACCGGCCGGGGACGGATCTGGGTGAACGTCTGGAACGGCGCGGTCGAGGTCCCGTCGCTGATCAGGGTGTTGCCGACCTTGACGTCGTCGATGTACCAGCCGCCGGCGTTCACCAGCGGGTCCGAGAGGTAGCGGAACCCGAGGATGACGTCCTGGCCGGCGTACTCGGAGAGGTCGAAGGTCAGGGTCTGCGGCACGCCCGAGGCACCGGTGAGGGCGTTGCCGGGCGGCGCGGGTGCGCTCGTCTGGACCGTGGCGGAGTTCGAGAGCGAGCGGTACGTCGCACCGCCGTCGGTGGAGATGACGGTGTACCCGTAGTCGAAACCGTTCTCCAGGTTGTAGCTGGTGAGGTAGCTCAGCGTCGGGGCGTCGACGGGCACCTTGGCCCGGAACACCGCGGTGGCGTCGGTGCGGCCCGTGTTGCCGGAGAACAGCGCCGGGTTGTCCAGGTCGCTCGGCGGGAGCTCCGGCGGCGCAATGTCCGGCAGCGCCGGGAGGCCCTGCTGCTGCGGGAACGAGATCGTCGGCAACAGCGGGACGCGCGGCACGACCGACCACAGCATCGGCTCCGGGTCGAGCACCTTCCGGCCGGTGAACGCGAGCGAGTTCAGGTCCGCGCCGCTGAGCAGCCCCGCCCCGGTCCCCCGCAGCGGCACGAAGTCAGCGCCGTTGGGCGCGACCCCCGGCGCCGCGTAGCCCGCCGGGTTCAGCAGGTTGATGTAGGACTGCAGGCTCGACGATGTCACGCGGCTCTTCGCGATGCCCTCGACCCGTCCGTCCTTGCCGCCGACGGCGCGGTCGACGAGCGTCATCACCTGGAAGTCGTGCAGGACGTCGGCGAGCTTCGTGCTTTCGGCGTACTTCTTGAGAGCGTGGGCGACGCTGTCGAGGCCCTGGCGCTCACCGTCGCGGTGGATCTCCTCGAGGATCTTCGCGCCGTAGCGGTCGCGCAGGAACAGCAGGAACGACCACGCGATCCCGTAGTCGGCGAGGATCTCGGCGCCGGTGCCCTCGTCACCCCAGATCGTCAGGGAGTTCTGCGGACCGCCGCACGGCCGCGCGTTGGGCTGGTACTTCGTCGTGACCGTGCCGAAGCCCTGGTAGCAGATGATGTGGCTCTCGTACCGGTGCTGGAACACCGACCGGTGCGGCTGGCCGTAGCCCGTGACGGTGAGGGCGTAGTCGGACAGGCCCTCGTTGATGAAGTTCACCTCGGCCGGGTCCACGTAGTACTGCAGCAGGTGCTGGTACTCGTGCGCGAAGATCCCCTCGTACAGCAGCGGCCGCGACGGGCGGCTGACGCAGACGTCGTCGGCCGGTTCGTGCTTGGGGTTGCGGCCCGTCCGGTGCGCCCAGTCGTAGGCGTCGATCGTCATGATGTTGCGGTCCGTCAGTTCGTTGAACTGTCGGGAGAAGAAGCCCGCGACGTACGTCTGGTTCGTCGGGAAGTCGTAGAAGTTGGGGTCCCGCACGTTGTCGACGAGGGTGACGACCTTGTGCCCGTCGCCGGAGAAGTCGAGCCCCGCGGTCGGACCGACCTGCGACGCACCGGCCCCGTTGCGCCGCGGCGCGACGCTGAACGCCTTCGACTCCCGCGGGAGCATGACGTCCTCGTACTGGTGAATCAGGTCGCGCACCTGCGCATCGGTCACCTGCGTGCTGCCCGGCACCTTCGCCCGGCAGTCCCCCGGCGGGAAGTCCGTGCCGACGACGTTGTCGGGCCCGACGCCGCTCGCGACCCAGACCTCGATGTTCTTGCCGACCCCGCGCAGCGTGTACTCCTTCACGTACACGGTCTGCTTCACCTGGTCGAGCGCCGGCCACAGGCGCTTCGTCCCGACCTCCAGCGCCCCGGGGGCGGTCGCGGACGTCCGCAACTGCGCGGCGCCGGTGGCGGTCCGCCCCCAGGCCGCGACCGTGTCGGCCACGTCCGCGGCCAACGGGTAGCGGGTGACGTCGGGGAGTTCCTCGGGCACGACATCGGGCACCACATCGGGCACCACATCGGGGAGCACGTCGGCGACCGGTGGCAGCGCCGGGGCGCCGGCCAGCGCCGTCCCCGGGGCGGTCGTGCCGGCGGCACCGATCAGCAGGACCAGCCCGACCGCACCGGCGGCCCCTCGCAGTCCCCGCATGTGTCCCTCCCTGGTGCAACCTTCACTGTCCCCCGCGGCGAGGTCCTCTCCGCGGTGTCTGTCCCCATTTGACCATTTGCAGACGTCAGCGGGGTTCGAGCAGGAAGACCGGGAACTCGCGGTCCGTGCGCTTCTTGTAGTCCTCGAACGCCGGCCACATCCGCGACAGCTGCGGCCACAGGGCGGTCGTCTCCTCCGCGGTGGCCAGGCGGGCCCGAACTGGACGACGCTGCCCCCGGATGTCGACCTCGATCTCCGGGTGCGCGCGCAGGTTGTGGTACCAGGCCGGGTTCACGTCCTGGCCGCCCATCGACGCGACGACGACGAGGTTCGGCCCGTCCTCCAGGTAGATCACCGGCGTCGCGCGCGGCTGCCCGGTCTTCGCCCCGCGGTGGTGGAGGACCAGCAGGCGCGCCGCGTCCATCCGGCCGCCGAGTCGCCCCTTCGACAGGCGGTACAGCGCGACGTGCATCTTGGTCATGAGCTTGGCCAGGAAGAACAACGGCCCGTCCGGCCGCGGCTGCGGCATCGCGGTCGTGAACTTGCCGGCCAGGCCCTTCTTCGCCTCCACCAACGGACTCTCCTCGTTCGCGCGTCAACCCCGACGCCGCGTCACGGCGCCACTCCTACGACCTCGACCCGTCCGCTGTGTCCGTCCACCCGCAGCAGGTCCCCGGTGCGGAGGCGGCGGGTCCCGTCGCCGGTGCCCATCACGCACGGGAGGCTCAGCTCCCGGGCGAGGACGGCAGCGTGGCTGTGCGTCCCGCCGTTGTCCACGACCAGTCCCGCCGCGGGGAACAGCACCGGCGCCCAGCTCGGGTCGGGGTCCGGTGCCACGAGGATCTCACCGGGGCCGACCGCGGCGTCGCGGGCGTCCGTCACGACCCGCGCCCGGCCCTCGGCCAGACCGGAACTGACGCCGAGGCCCCGCAGCACCGTGCCGGTCGAGACCGGACTGCTGGTGACCGGGACGGGCACGGGGCGCCCCCGCCACCGCGGCGGCAGGGCCACCGCGAGGTGTTCCGCGCGCCGGGCCCGGCGGTCCGCGACCAGACCCTGGCGCGGGACGTCCGCGCACATCTCCTCCGCGGTCAGCAGGAAGACGTCCTCAGGGTCGTCGAGGAACCCGGCGGCGGCGAGCAGCTCGCCGTTGCGCCGCGCCGCCGCCCGGGCGACGTCGAGCACCCGCAGGTACCCGGCCTTCCCGAGCCCCCGCAGCGGGAGAACGCGCTCCGCGGTCAGCAGCAGGGCGCGCGCCGGCGCCTGCTGCCAGGTCGGCAGGGCCTCGCGCAGCTGCCGTTCGGCGATCTCGCGTTCCATCGCGCGCAGCCGCAGCAGGTCCGCGGGTCCCGCGGAGGCGGCACCGTACGCCGCAGCCAACTCCGTCGCGGCGGTCGGCTCCTCCCGCCAGACCCGGGCGGCCAGTTCCCCCGGCCCGGCGAATCCGTGCGCGGCGAGGAACTCGGTCTCCGAGGCCCGGCCGTGCGCGAGGTCCCACAGCCCGGAGACGACGTCGAGCTCGAGGTGGCCCCCGAGGCCGGCGGTGAGGCGGGGTGCGAGTTCGGGCCGGTCCGCCGCGTCGCAGAGCCGGGCGAGGCCGTCCTGCACCGGCCGCACGGCGGCGAACACGCACACCAGGTGGGTCGTCATGGCGTGGGCGAACCGGTCGGCCGCGAGGCCCCAGAGTGCGCGGGCCGCGTCACGGTCCAGACCCGGTGCCCGAGCCACGTGGCCGGCCCACCAGGAGGCGGTGCCCTCCGCCAGCGCCCGCACGTCGCGAGGCGAGGACGCGGCCGCGCGGGGCTGGGCGAGCGCAATGCCGCTGCGCCGCGCGGTGCGGTCCGCGTTGACGGCGAGGCGGCCGTGGAAGACCCCGAGCACCCGGTCGCGTTCGCGCCGCGGCACCCCGGCCCGTCGTCGCTCCAGGGCTCCGGTCGCGACCAGCGCAGCCCGCAGCCCGGCCTCCCCGCCGCGCCGCCAGAGCGACCAGGTCAGGGGCGTGAGCACCCCGGGGACAGCCTCACCGACCTGCTCGGTCGACCAGTAGGCCTCGGCGTCCCAGTCCCCGTCGAGCGGGTCTCTCACGCACCCGGCCCGGACCCGGTGGCCGGTGGTCGTCCCTCGTACGGGGTCGAGAGCACGATCGTCGTCCGCGTGGCGACGTTGGCCTTGCTGCGGATCTCGGCGAGCAACGCCTCCAGGTCCGACGGCTTCCCCACCCGGACCTTGAGGATGTAGTTCTCGTCGCCCGCCACGCTGTGGCAGGCCTCGATCTCCTTGATGTCGGCCAGTGCCTCGGGCGAGTCGTCCGAGCGGCTCGGGTCGATCGGCTTGATCGAGATGAACGCGGTCAGCGGGAGACCGAGCGCCTCGTGGTCGACCACCGCCGTGTAGCCGCGGATGATGCCGCGCTGCTCGAGCCGGCGCACGCGCTGGTGCACCGCCGAGGTCGACAACCCGGTGTGTTTGCCGAGGTCGGTGTAGCTCATCCGACCGTCGGCGCACAGCAGCTCGATGAGCTGACGATCCAGGGCTTCCACGGGTCAGCCCGGAAGAACGATGAGCTCACGGGGCGTCAGATTGACCCGTTCGCCGCCGGTGTCGGTGCAGACCACGATGTCCTCGATGCGGGCGCCGTGGCGACCGGGGAGATAGATCCCAGGTTCGATCGAGAAGGCCATGCCCGGCTCCAGGACCTCGGTGTTCCCCTCGACGATGTAGGGGTGCTCGTGGCCCTCCATGCCGATGCCGTGGCCCGTGCGGTGGATGAAGTACTCGCCGTAGCCGGCGTCCGTGATGACCCGACGGGCGACCCGGTCGATCTCCTGGCACTCGACGCCCGGGCGCACCGCGTCGCACGCGGCCATCTGCGCCTCGAGCAGGACCTCGTAGTAGCGCCGGAACTCGGCGTCCGGCTCCCCCACCGCGTAGGTGCGGGTCTCGTCGGAGCAGTATCCGGCCTCGGTCGTGCCACCGATGTCGACGACGACGGGGTCGCCGGGCTGGATGACGCGGTCCGAGACGTCGTGGTGCGGGCTCGCCCCGTTCGGGCCGGACCCGACGATGATGAAGTCCGCGCGGACGTGACCCTCGGCGACGATCGCGTCGCCGATGTCGCGGCCGACCTCGGCCTCGGTCCGCCCCGGCCGCAGCCACTCGGCGATCCGGGCGTGGACGCGGTCGATCGCAGCGCCGGCGTCCCGCAGCGCCTGGACCTCCTCGGGCGTCTTGCGGATGCGCAGCTCACGCAGCACGCCGCCGGCCAGGGCCTGCTCGACCCCGGGGATACCGGCCCGCAGGCGCAGCACCTTCTCGGCCCACATGTGGTCGTCGAGGCCGTAGACCTTCGTCGAGGCCGGCAGCAGTTGCCGCACCAGCGCGATCGGGTCGTCGGTCTCCTGCCAGTCGGCGATCTCCAGCCCGAGCTCCCCTACGCCGGCCGCCTCGGCCGCCGCCCGCTCCAGGAACGGGACGATCAGGACGGGATCGGCGTCGGCCGGCAGGACCAGGCAGGTCAGCCGCTCCAGCGGCTTCGCGACGTAGCCGGTGAGGTACCGCAGGTCCGGTCCGGGCGTGATCAGCAGCGCGTCGAGCCCGGCCTCGGCCGTCGCCGCCTGCGCCCGCTTGAGCCGGGCCGTGAAGAGGTCGCTTCCCATACCTCCCATCCTGTCACCGTCACCCCTCCCCCTGCCGGGAAGCGCCCTCACTCGGTCCGGCGCATGACGCGCCGCCTCGCCGCGCCGCGCCTCGCCGCGCGGTCGGGGAATCGCGAACGATCCGGGCCTGGTTGACGGCGGGCATGGCCACGGAGCCGGCGAGTGGCCGCAGGCTAAGAAGGGCCCTGGCTATGACCGGGCGCCGGCGGTGCCATGGCGAGCGCCGGACCTGGCCCCGCCTCGGCACCGCGCGGTGCACCTTACGCGCGGCTAGGTATCGCAGCGGCCTTCGCGAAGCGCGGCCCCTGATGGCGCGTCAGAAAGTAGTGACGGCAGGGGCGAATGAGGTCTTGACAGCACTAGAACATGTGTTCTGCATATCTGCTTGAGTGCAGTAGCATTTGATGGGTGAGCGAGGAACGACCCGTCGGTGGTG
>NZ_BAAAHE010000039.1 GCF_039525035.1 Sporichthya brevicatena | reverse complement strand
GATAATCCGCGCAGGCGCCTTCGTCCGGAAACCACTCGCGGAACTCCTGCCACGTCCGCGGGTAATCGGCACCACCGACGGGACGCTCCTGGCTCACGCACCAAATGCTACTGCACTCAAGCAGATATGCAGAACATATGTTCGAAGAGTAGCTCGGTTCGCCCCGCAACGCAAGAGGTCGGGCCAGAACAGTTCTGGCCCGACCTCGTGGGTTCGAGGAGGGTGTCGTTCGCGGCGTCAGATGATTCGCTTGGTGTCGAGGAACTTGGTGCCGATCTCCTCGTCGCCCTTGATCGCGACGCCGGCCTCGCGCCAGGGCTCGCGGTCGGTGCCCCAGATCGGGAAGGTCGCGGCGGGGCCCTCGATCGTGACGGCGGCGCCGGAGGACGGGCCCTCCGTCACCTTCGCGCGCTTCGTGCCGGGGGCGATGGTCCACGTCCCACCGCCGGGGCCGACGAGGCGGAACTCGATCGGCGCGGAGAGCCAGGACAGGCGGTCGCCACTCATGGGGGAGAGGCCGGCGATCATCCACTCGATCGAGGTGGCGAGGGTGTTCTCGTCGGGCGCGGTCATTGTGCGGCCGAGGGCGGCGGCGATGTCGTAACGGGCGTGGAGTCCGTGGTCGAACACGAAGGCGCTCGTCAGCAGCTTCGCCGGGTAGGCACCGACCTCGGCGACGCGGACCGGCAGCGAACGCGCGCCGGGGGCCTGGACGACCTTCATCACCGGCACGCACCGGTTGCCCCACACCTCGTACTCGCGGAGGAGCTTGGCCGGCTCCCACGAGCGACGCTTCTCGGCGTCGCGGTTGTTCGCCGCCTCGATGTCCTTGCCCGCGAGAAGCTTGAGCACCCAGGGAGTGAACGTCCCGTGACACGCCGCGCCCATGTGGGAGACCACGTCGCGGACCGCCCAGCCGGCGCACTTGCTCGGCGCCGCCCACTCGTCCTCGCGCAGGTCGCGGAGCAGGTTGAGGATGTGAACCCGGTCGTTCTTGAAGGCCGCAGCCCGATCCAGTGCCATGCGGCAACGTTAACGACCAATCACGTTGCCCGTCAACGGGTCCGAGGGACATCGGACCTAGCCGCGGGCCGTTCGTGCGGGATAGGATTATTCGCCAGAGTTATCCATCACTAACGCCGTAGTCGAGATCCAGGACGGTTATCCCATGACCTCAGTCGCCGACCGGTCCACCGAGAGCACCACGACGGACCCGGGCGCCCAGCTGGCCGCCGACACGGTGCTGCGCCTTCGCGCCGTGCACCGCACCGGCCGCACGCTTCCGCTGGAGTGGCGCAAGCGTCAGCTCGAAGGCATCATCCGGCTGGTCACCGAGCGCGAGTCCGAGCTCGCCGAGGCGCTGGCCTCCGACCTCGGCCGTACGCCGCACGAGACGTGGTTCGGCGACATCGCGTCGACGGTCGGTGAGGCCGAGTACGCGCTCAAGCACCTGAAGAAGTGGATGAAGCCGACCCGCACCGGTGTGCCCCTGGCCCTGATGCCGGGCAAGGCCTCGTACCGGTACGAGCCGCTCGGCACCGTCCTGGTGATCGGGCCGTGGAACTATCCCTTCTACCTGACGCTCGGCCCGCTCATCGGCGCCGTCGCCGCCGGCAACTGCTGCGTGGTCAAGCCGTCCGAGCACGCCCCGGCCGCCTCCGCGGTACTGGCGCGCCTGATCCCCGAGTACCTCGACTCGGAGGCGATCGCGGTCCTGGAGGGTGACGCCGCGATCACCCAGCAGCTGATCGACCAGAAGATGGACCTGGTCTTCTTCACCGGTGGCACCGAGATCGGTCGCAAGATCGCCGAGGCGTGCGCGCCGCACCTGACTCCGGTCGTCCTGGAGCTCGGCGGCAAGAGCCCGGTCATCGTCACCAAGAACGCCGACCTCGGCGTCGCCGCCCGTCGCATCGCCTTCGGCAAGCTGCTCAACTCGGGCCAGACCTGCGTCGCGCCGGACTACCTGCTGGTCGAGAAGAGCGTCCGCGAGGAGTTCGCCGCGGAACTCAAGAAGGCGATGTCCGACATGCGCGCCGGCGCGCCGGAGAAGCAGCGCGTTGTGAACGAGCGTCAGTTCCAGCGGCTGACCGGCCTGCTCAAGGGGCTCAAGCCCGAGACCGGCGGCAACGCGGACGAGACCTCGATCGCGATCGAGCCCACCGTGGTGGTGAACCCGGACCGCACCGCACCGGTCATGCAGGGCGAGATCTTCGGCCCGATCCTGCCGATCATCGACGTCGACTCCCTCGACCACGCGATCGCGATCATCAACGAGGGTGAGAAGCCGCTCGCGGCCTACATCTTCAGCAAGTCGAAGTCCGAGATCGAGCGCCTGTTCAGCGAGGTCCCCTGCGGTGGTGCGGTGGCCAACCACATCGCCATGCACGTCCTCGCGCCGCAGCTTCCCTTCGGCGGCGTCGGCTACTCCGGCATGGGCGCGTACCACGGCAAGTGGGGTTACGAGGCCTTCAGCCACCGCAAGGCGACGCTGAAGATGCCGACCAAGCCCGACCTCAAGCTGATGTACCCGCCGTACAGCGAGCGCGACCAGAAGATCCTTCGCAAGCTCGCCTGACGGGGCGTCATCCTCCCCGAAAGTGCAGTACGCCACCCGGATTTTGCATTCGGACGTGGCGTACTGCGCTTTCGGGGGTGAAAAGCGCCTAGCCTCGATCTTTCGTGAGGCTGTCGGTGTCGCGGGCTTGCGCGGTTGACCGAGGCGTTCG